>NZ_JBIAHQ010000011.1:0-264802 GCF_042870725.1 Micromonospora sp. NPDC006431 | reverse complement strand
GGGTGTGGGGGCGGGGGGGGGGGGGCCCGCGCCGGGCGCGGGGGGGGGGGGGGGGGGGGGGGGGGGGGGGGGGGGGGGGGGGGGCCGGGGGGGGGGGGGGGGGGGGGGGGGGGGGGGGGGGGGGGCCGCCGCCCCCCCCCCCCGCCCGGCCCCCCCCCCCCCCCCCCGCCCCCAGCCCCCAGCCCCCAGCCCCCAGCCCCCAGCCCCCAGCCCCCAACAGCAACCACCTCACAAGAGCAACCAGCCCACAAGAGCAACCAGCGCAAGTCAGCTCCGACGACGGAACCGCAACGCCAGGGCCGCGACACTCCCCCAGATCCCTCGCCGGAACAACAGCACGACCAGTACGAAGATCCCCCCGGTGACCAGCCCGATCGCCTCGAACCCGGAGAACGACAGCCAGTCCTCCAGGCGGACCACCAGCGCCGCCCCGAGCACGCCGCCCCAGAGGGTGCCGATGCCGCCGAGCACCACCACGATGACGGCCTTGCCGGAGGTGGTCCAGTGCAGGACGTCGAGGGAGACGAACCGGTGGCCGACGGCGAAGAGTCCGCCACCGAGCCCGGCGAGGAACCCGGAGAGGACGAACGCGGTCAGCTTGTACCGGTGCACCGGGTAGCCCAGCGCGCGGGCCCGGGCCGGGTTGTCCCGGATGCCGACCAGCACCCGACCGAAGGGCGAGTGGACGATCCGCCAGGCGGCGAGCAGGCCGAGCAGCACGATCGGCAGGATCGCGTAGTAGAAGTAGTAGTCGTCGGAGAGGTCGACGCCGAAGAAGGAGCGGGGCACGCCCTGGAGGCCGTTCTCGCCCTGGGTGACCGAGCGCCATTCGTTGGCGACGTAGTAGACCATCTGCGCGAAGGCCAGGGTGACCATCGCGAAGTAGATCCCGGCGCGCTTCACCGCGAGGTAGCCGATCGGCAGCGCGAGCAGCGCCGCGGCGAGCGCCCCGACCAGCACCGCCGCCGGGAAGGGCAGGCCGGCGTGGATCGCCACCAGACCGGTGACGTACGCCGAGGTGCCCCAGAAGGCGGCGTGCCCGAAGGACATCAGCCCGGTGAAGCCGAGCAGCAGGTCCACCGAGACGGCGAAGAGCGCCCAGCAGAGGATGTCCACGGCCACCGCCGGGTAGAGCCCGTTGGGCAGCCAGAACGCCACGAGCAGGCCGACGGCGAGCAGCGCGTACCGGACCCAGCCGGGGGCGCGGGCGACCGCGACCAGGCCGGACGGGGGTGCCGGGCGGGCCGCGTCGGCGGGGGTGTCGACGGCGCTGGTCATGCCGGTGCCTCCTCACGGCCGAACAGGCCGGCCGGGCGCCAGAGCAGCACCGCGGCCATCACCACGAACACGACGGTCTGCGACACGATCGGGAAGTCCGACAGGTATGCCTCGCCCCAGGCCTGGATCAGGCCGATGCCGAAGCCGGCGGCGACCGAGCCGAAGATCGAGCCGAGGCCACCGATCACCACCACCGCGAAGACCACGATGATCAGGTCGGCGCCCATCAGCGGGTTGACCGCGCGCATCGGGGCGGCGAGCACCCCGGCGAGCCCGGCCAGGGCGATGCCGAAGCCGAAGACCGGGGTGACCCACTTTCCCACGTCGATGCCGAAGGCCCGGGTCAGTTCGGGCCGCTCGGTGGCCGCGCGGACCACCATGCCGATCCGGGTCCGCCCGAGCACCCACCACACGGCCCCGCAGAGCAGCACGGTGAAGCCGAGGATGAAGACGCGGTAGGTCGGGAAGTCGAAGAGCCCGAAGTCGACCGACCCGCTCAGCTCGGTCGGGGTGGCGTACGGGCTGGACTGCACGCCGTACCGCGACTTCACCAGGTCCTGGAGGATCAGCGTCAGGCCGAAGGTGAGCAGGAAGTTGTAGAGCGGGTCGAGCCGGGTCAGCCGGTGGATGACCGCCCGCTCCAGCACCATGCCGAGCAGGCCGAGGGCCAGCGGCATGATCACCAGCGCGGCCCAGAACGGCACGCCCGCCTCGGCGAGCAGCACGTACGCCCCGAACGCGCCGAGCATGTAGAAGGCGCCGTGGGCGAAGTTCACCACCCGGAGCATGCCGAAGATGACCGCGAGCCCGAGGGCGAGCAGGGCGTAGAACGCCCCGCCCACCAGCCCGTTGAACGTGTTCTGCAGGAAGCCCGACATCAGCTCGTCACATCTGGCAGTCCGGCGAGGGGGCGCGGAACGCCTCGGCCGCCGGGATGGTCTTGAGGATCTTCACGTAGTCCCACGGCTCGGTCACCTCGGCCTGCGGCTTCACCTGGGCCAGGTAGGCGTCGTGGATGACCCGGTGGTCCTCGGCGCGGATCTTGCCGTTGCGCAGGAAGACGTCGTTGATCTCCTTGCCCTCGAGGCCCTTGACCACGGCGTCGGCGTCGTCGGTGCCGGCGGCCTGCACCGCCTCCAGGTACTGCATGGCGGCGGAGTAGTTGGCCGCGTGCGCGAAGGACGGCCGGGTGCCGGTCTCCTTCTGGAACTTGTCGGCCCACTCCCGGTTCTGCTGGTCGAAGTTCCAGTACCAGGCGTCGGTGTAGGTGGTGCCGGCGAGCGCGGCCGGGGTGAGCGAGTGGATGTCGGTGATGAACATCAGGCCCACGGCCAGCCCGATGCCCTTGTCCCGCAGCTTGAACTCGTTGTACTGCTTGACCACGTTGACCAGCTCGGCGCCGGCCTGCATGGTGCCGAGGACCTGCGGCTTCGGGTTCAGCGTCGGGGCCTTGAGCAGGAACGACGAGTAGTCGCCGCTGGTGTTCGGGAACGGCGCGCCGTCCTTGCCGACCACGGTGCCGCCGGCCGCGCCGATCGCCGCGGAGAAGCTCTTCTCCATGTCCTGCCCGAAGGCGTAGTTCGGGTAGAGGATGTACCAGTTCTTGCCGACCTGCTGGGTGGTCACCGTGCCGGTGCCGTGGGCCAGCATGTACGTGTCGTACGCGTAGTGGAACGTGTACTTGTTGCAGCTCTTGCCGGTCAGGTCGGTGGTGGCCGCGCCGATGTTGAAGTAGAGCTTCTTCTTCTCCTTGGCCACGTCGGCGACCTTCAGGGCGGCCGAGGAGGTCGGCACGTCGAGGATCGCGTCGACGCCCTTGCGGTCGTACATCTCCTGGGCCTTGCTGTTGGCCACGTCGGGCTTGTTCTGGTGGTCGGCGGTCTCCACCGAGATGTTCTTGGTGATCGCCTTGTCGCCGTACTTGGCCTTGAAGTCGGCGATGGCCATCTCCACGGCCTTGACCGAGTTCTTCCCGGACAGCTCCGAGTAGGCCCCCGACTGGTCGTTGAGGACACCCAGCACGATCTTGTCGCCGGTCAGCTTCTGGTCGCCGCCGGACTGCGGACCACCGCCACCGCAACCGGTGACCAGCGCCGCCACCGCCGCCGAGGCGGCGGCCACACCCACGCTCCTGCGCATCTCAATCCCTTCCGTACCGCGCGGTCCGCGCGGGTCAGCCGTCGTTTCAGATCCCGAGGTACGCCAACAGTTCGCGCTCCCGCGAGCGCACCTCGGAGTTGTCCATCGCCTCCGCGATGCGTCCCTCGGCCAGCAGGTAGTGCCGGTCGGCGACGCCGGTGGCGAAGTGCAGGTTCTGCTCGACCAGCAGCACGGTCACGCCGTGCTTCTTGGCCTCCCGCAGCAGGTCACCGACCTGCTGCACGAGCAGCGGCGACAGCCCCTCGGTGGGCTCGTCGCAGAGCAGCAGCCGGGCGCCCATGCGCAGCACCCGGGCCAGGGCGAGCATCTGCTGCTCGCCGCCGGAGAGCATGGTGGCCGCCGAGTCGCGCCGGCTGTAGAGGGCGGGGAACGCCTCGTACACCCGCTCCAGCGGCCACGGGTCGGGGCCGACCCGGGGCGGCAGGGTCAGGTTCTCGGTGACGCTGAGGGTGGCATACGCGCCGCGGTCGTCGGGGACCCAGCCGAGTCCGAGCCGGGCCCGCTTGTAGGCCGGCAGCCGGGTGAGCTCCGTGCCGTCCAGGGTGACCGTGCCGCGCTGGCCGGGGTGCAGCCCCATCACGCAGCGCAGCACGGTGGATTTGCCGGCGCCGTTGCGGCCGACCAGGGTGACCACCTCGCCGGCGGCCACGTCCAGGCTCACCTCCCGCAGCACCTGCGCCTCGCCGTACCAGGCGGAGAGGTTCTCAATGCGCAGCATCGGCAGCTCCCAGGTAGGCGGTGATGACCCGCTCGTCGGCGCGGACCTGCTCGTACGGCCCCTCGACCAGGACCTTGCCGGCCTGCAGGACGGTGACGGTGTCGGCGAGCCGACCGACGACGCTCATGTTGTGCTCGACCATGACGACGGTGCGGCCGGCCCGCACCCGCCCGATCAGGTCGACGGTGCGGTCGACGTCCTCCAGCCCCATGCCGGCGGTGGGCTCGTCGAGCAGCAGCACCTTCGGATCGAGGGCGAGCGCGATGGCCAGCTCCAGGGCCCGTTTGCGCCCGTACGCGAGGGCCTCGGCCGGCGCCTCGGCCAGCTCGGCGAGGCCGACCATGGCCAGCAGCTCGTCGGCCCGGTCGCGGTAGCGGTGCATCAGCTTGGCCGAGCGCCAGAACCGCCAGCCCAGCCCGCTTGGCGACTGGAGCGCCAACGCCACGTGCTCCCGGGCGGAGAGCTGGGGAAAGAGGCTGGTGATCTGGAAGGAGCGGGCCACGCCGAGCCGGGCGACCCGCTCCGGGGGCAGCCCGGTGACGTCCCGACCGGCCAGCTCGATCCGCCCGGCGGTGGGCGGCAGGAAGCCGGTGAGCAGGTTGAACAGCGTGGTCTTGCCGGCGCCGTTGGGCCCCACCAGGGCGTGCACGGTCTCCGGCGCCACGTCGAGGTCGACGCGGTCGACCGCCCGGAAGCCCCGGAAGTCCCGGGTCAGCCCGCGGGCCGACAGGAGCGCTTGCCCGGCCATCGCCACACCCTCCGCAGGTCGCGAGGCGACGACCAGGTCGGTGACGGGGGTCACAGGGCCGTCGCGTTCAGGAAACCTACGGTGCTCCGCAGGAGTCGAACCATGTCGATTCCCCACACATTCGGCCCGGGCCGGACGGCTCCGCTCGCCATAGGGAGGGCCCCCTCCGGCCCCTCCGCCGACCCGACACACCGATCGGCGGGCGTCGACATGTGGCGGCGCCACCTCACCCGGTGACGGAGTACTCCGGCAGGTGCAGGCCGTCGGCCCGGCTGAAGAACAGCCGTTTGGTGAGCCCGCGCAGCGGGCGGGAGGTCATCGCCCGCATGGACGCGTCGCGCAGCCGGCTCGCCGCCCGGCTGGCTGGCAGGAAGCCGGCGATCACCCGCTGAGCCGGTGCGGGCCGTCCGCCCGTCAGTCCGGGAAGGTGACCACCCAGCGGGCGCCCTCGCCCCGGGCGAGCCGGTCGAACGCCGCCGGCGCCTCGTCCAGCCCGACCGTCCCGCTGATCAGCGGACGCAGGTCCAGGCTGCCGTCGGCGAGCGCGGCGGCCAGCTCCGGCACCTCGCGGTCCGGGTCGGACGAGCCGTACACCGAGGAGCGCAGGGTGCGGGCGGAGTGGAAGATGTCCAGCGCGGCGAGGCTGACCAGGTCATCCCTCCCGCCCATGCCGACCACGGTCACCGCTCCCCCGCGCCGGGTCAGCCGCCAGGCGGCGTGGATGGTGGCGGCGCTCCCGACGCACTCGAAGGCGTGGTCGACGCCCCGCCCCTCGGTGCGCTCCCGGACCTTCTTGGCCAGCGTGTTCCCGGCGCGCAGGAAGTCGGTGGCCCCGGCGGCGACCGCGAGGTTCCGTTTGGCCTCGACCACGTCGACGGCGAGGATCGGCGCGGCGCCGGCCCGGCGGGCGGCGGTCAGCACGGCCAGCCCGACCCCGCCGAGCCCGATCACGGCGACCGACTCGCCGACGGCCACCCGGGCGGTGTTCCGGACCGCGCCGCTGCCGGTGAGCACCGCGCAGCCGAGCAGCGCGGCCCGCTCCGGCGGCAGGCCGGCGGGCACCGGCACGGCGGCGTGCTCGGGCACCACCACCTCCTCGGCCAGCGCGCCGAGGCCGAGGGTGACGTGCAGCCGGCTACCGTCGGCGGTCTCGCCCCGGGCCACCACCGGGGCGGTGTTGGCGGCGCAGAGCCAGGGTTCGCCGTGCCGGCAGTGCCAGCAGGCGCGGCAGGCGGGGGCCCAGTTGAGCACCACCGGCGTGCCGACGGCCAGCCGGGCCCCGGGGCCGGTCTCGGCGACCACGCCGGCCGCCTCGTGCCCCAGCACCAGCGGGTACGCGGGCGCGAGCGTGCCGTTGACCATGGCCAGGTCGGAGTGGCAGATCCCGGCGGCGCGGATGCGTACCCGCAGCTCGCCGGCGCCGGGGGCGGGCAGGCGTACCTCCTCGACGGCGGGCGTGGCGTCCCGGCCGCGGACGACCAGGGCCCTCACCGCTGGATCGCCTTGAGCTCGGTGAACTCCTCCACGCCGGCCGGGCCCAGCTCGCGGCCGAGGCCGGACTGCTTGTAACCGCCGAACGGCGCGAGCGGGTTGAACGCGCCGCCGTTGATGTCGACCTGGCCGGTGCGCAGCCGCCGGGCGACGGCGAGGGCCTGGTTTTCGTCGGCGGACCAGACGGCGCCGGCCAGCCCGTACCGCGAGTTGTTGGCGATGGCGACGGCCTCGTCGGTGTCGTCGAACGGGATGACCGCGAGCACCGGGCCGAAGACCTCCTCCTGGGCGAGCGCGCTGTCCGGGTGCACGTCGGCGAAGACGGTGGGCGCGACGAAGTGCCCGCGCGGCGGCAGCGGCACGTCCGGGCCGCCGGCGACGAGTCGGGCTCCGTCGGCCAGGGCCCGCTCGACGTGGCCGCGGACCCGCTCGGCCTGGGCGGCGGAGACCAGCGGGCCGAGCCGGGTCGCCGGATCGAACGGGTCACCCGTCCGGTAGCTCGCGACGGCCGTCGCGATCAGGTCGAGCGCCTCGGCGTAGCGGTCCCGATGGACCAGCAGCCGGGTCCAAGCGGTGCAGGTCTGCCCGGAGTTGAGGAAGGCGTTGCCGATCCCGACCTTGACCGCGGTGGGCAGGTCGGCGTCGGCGAGGATCAGGTTGGCGGACTTGCCGCCGAGTTCCAGGGCGACCCGGGCGATCCGGTCGGCGACGAGGTGGGCGACCCGGCGGCCGGTGGCGGTGGAGCCGGTGAACGAGACCAGGTCGACGTCGGGGTGGGCGGCCAGGGCCTCGCCGACGACCGGCCCGGTGCCGGGCACCAGGTTGATCACCCCGGCCGGCAGCCCGGCCTCGCTGACCGCGTCGAAGAGCAGGTACGCGGTGAGCGGGGTGAGTTCGCTGGGCTTGAGCACCACGGTGCAGCCGGCCGCCAGCGCCGGGGCCACCTTGGCGACGACCTGGTGCAGCGGGTAGTTCCACGGGGTGATCGCGCCGACCACGCCAACGGGTTCGCGGACCACGAGCGAGTTGCCGACGGTCTGCTCGGCCGGCGGGCGGGCGGCGAGCTCGACCATGCTGCGCAGCACGGTGAGCGGGAGGCCGGCCTGCACCCGGGTGGCGAGCTTGAGCGGGGTGCCCAACTCCAGCGCGACGGTGTGCGCGATCGCCTCGGCGCGGGCGGCGAGCGCGGCGTGCAGCCGGTCGAGGTGGGCGGCCCGCTCGGCGGGGGCGGTGGCCGCCCAGCCGGGGAAGGCGGCGCGGGCGGCGGCGACGGCCCGGTCGACGTCGGCCGGGGTGCCGGCCGGCACCTGCCCGACGATCTCCCCGGTGGCGGGGTTCTCGACCGGGATCGCCTCCCCGTCGGCGGGGTCGACCCACGCGCCGGCGACGTGCAGGTGACGGCGGACCAGGAGGGCGGGCGGCGCGGCGGCGAGATCCATGTCGTCCTTTCCCGGGAGGAAACTAGCGCTGGGAGTTTTGACGCTACTCCGGAGCGGCGGCCCGCTCCAGGGGCGCCACGGTCCGCTCGTACTCGGCGTGCAGGCCGTGCAGCAGCGCGTCGAGGCCGAGGGTGAAGGCACCCTCGTCGACGCTGTGCTGGTGGCCGGCGAGCCGGTGCGCCTGGCTCAGGTGCGGGTGTCCGGTGTAGAGCGCCGGATCCTCGACGAAGCCCCGCGCGAACGAGCCGAGCGCGGAGCCGGCAACGAAGTAGCGCAGCGCGGCGCCGATATGGGTGGCCCGGGCGGGCGGCCACCCCGCCCCGACCAGGCCGCCGTAGACCGCGTCGGCCATGGCGAGCGCGGCCGGCCGCCGGCCCGGCCCCTGGGCCAGGTACGGGACGATGTTCGGGTGCGCGGCCAGCGCCGCCCGGTAGGACCGGGCCCAGTGTCGCAGCGCCTCGTACCAGTCGCAGCGGCCGAAGGCGCTGACGTCCACGGTGGCGGTGACGCTGTCCGCCACCGCGTCGAGGATGGCGCCCTTGGTGGCGAAATGGTTGTAGAGCGAGGGGCCCTGCACGCCGAGCGCCGCGGCCAGCCGCCGGGTGGAGAGCGCGCCGAGCCCGTCGGCGTCGATCAGCGCCAGCGCCGTGGTGACGATCCGGTCCCGGGTGAGCAGCGCCTGTCGGGGTCGCGGCACGTCAGGCCACCCGTACCGGGTCGCCGCTGCCCTGCGCCCACCCTCGGCCGTTTTCCGCCATGCCACTCTCCCCGTCGGCACCGCCTGCTCACGCACCCTAGTCAAGCCCGCCGGGGCGCGCCTCACCTCGACGGTGGAAGGAGCGGGCTGGACGGATGAAAACTTACGCCGCTAGTTTGAGGGGAAGCCGCCGCACCAACGCCGAGGGAGCAGGGTGGACTTCGCACTGTCCGACGAGGAACGGGCCGTCCGGGACACGGCCCGCGCGTTCATCACCCGCGAGGTGCTGCCGCTGGAGCAGGAGGTGCTGCGCCGCGAGCGCGCCCACCGCCCCGGCCTGGAGCGGTCCGAGCTGCGCGAGTTGCAGCTCAAGGCGAAGCGGTTCGGCTTCTGGGGGCTGGCCACCCCGGAGCAGTACGGCGGGATGGACCTGCCGGCCGTCATGCAGTCGCTGATCTGGACCGAACTCGGCCGCACCTTCGTGCCGTTCCGGTTCGGCGGCGAGGCGGACAACATCCTGTTCCACGCCACCGAGGAGCAGCGGCGAGAGTTCCTCCTGCCCACCATCGAGGGGGAACGGATCTCCTGCTTCGCGATCACCGAGCCGGGCGCCGGCTCGGACGCGGCGAACATCCGGCTGCGCGCCCGGCGGGACGGCGACGACTGGATCCTCGACGGCGAGAAGACCTTCATCACCAACGGCGACGACGCCGACTTCGCCATCGTGATCGCGGTGACCGACCCCGAGCAGGGCGTCCGCAACGGCGGTGCCACCGCGTTCCTGGTGGACCGGGCGATGGGCTGGCGGTCGGAGTTCATCCAGACGATGGGCGAGAGCGGACCGGCATCGCTGATCTTCGACCGCGTACGCGTGCCGCACCGCAACATCCTCGGCGAGGTCGGGCAGGGCTTCGCGCTGGGCATGCAGTGGATCGGCAAGGGCCGCTACACCATCCCCTCCCACGCCCTCGGCATCGCCGAGCGGGCGTTGCAGATGGCGATCGACCAGGCCAACACCCGGGAGACGTTCGGCGCCAAGATCGGCACCAACCAGGCGATCCAGTGGATGATCGCCGACTCGGAGACCGAGCTGGAAGCGGCCCGTTGGCTGGTGCTGCGCGCCGCGTGGACGGTCGACCAGGGCCTGGATCCCCGGCACGCCTCGTCGATGGCCAAGCTCTACGGCGCCGGCATGGTCAACCGGGTGGTGGACCGGGTGCTGCAGATCCACGGCGGCATGGGCTACACCCGCGAGCTGCCGATCGAACGCTGGTACCGGCAGGTCCGGCTGTACCGGATCTTCGAGGGCACCGACGAGATGCAGCGCCTGATCATCGCCCGGGACCTGCTACGCGGGTACACGAAGATCGGCGCCCACCTGGCCTGAGCGGCGACGGCTCCCGCTCAGTCCGTCAACGCGTCCAGCGCCCGGTCGACGTCCTCCTTGGTCGTGTAGAGGTGGAAGGAGGCGCGCACCCGGCCGGCGCGGACCGCCGCGCGTACCCCGGCCCGGGCCAGCTTCTCCGCCGCGCCGGGCACGGCGACCGTCACGATCGCGCTGTCGCCGGGCGGCCGGCCCAGCCCGACCAGGAACCGGTTGGCCAGCGCCACGTCGTGATCGCGCACGGCGGGCAGCCCGATCTCGGCGAGCAGCTCCAGGGCGGGCGCCGCCCCCACATAGCTGAACCACGCCGGGGAGATGTCGAAGCGCCGGGCGTCGTCGGCCAGCCGCAGCGGCGGGCCGTAGTAGGAGGCGTGCACGTCCTGGCCCGCGTACCAGCCGGCGGCGTCGGGGCGCAGCCGCTCGCGCAGCGCCGGGGCCAGGTAGGCGAAGGCGGTGCCGCGCGGCGCCATCAGCCACTTGTACGCCGACACCACCACCACGTCGGCAAGAGCCGCGTCGAAGGGCAGCCAGCCGCACGCCTGGGTGGCGTCCACCGCGACGAGGGCGCCGTGTGCCCGGGCCGCCGCGACGATCTCGTCGTACGGGGCGACGGTGCCGTCGGACGACTGCACCAGGCTGAACGCGACCAGGTCGGTGCCGGCGTCGATCGCGTCGACCAGGCCGGCCAGCGGCACCGTGCGGACCCGGACGCCCCGCTCCTGCTGCACCAGCCAGGGGAACAGATTCGAGGTGAACTCCACCTCGGGGACGACCACGGTCGCGCCGGGCGGCAGCCCGGCTGCCACCGGGGCGAGCAGCTGCGACGCCGTGCTGCCGATCGCCACGTCCGCCGACGCCACCCCGACGAGCCGGGCGAACCCGGCCCGGGCCTGCTCGGCGGCCTCGCCCCAGCCCTCCCAGGAGATCCGTCCCACCCGCCAGTCCGCCAGGGCGTCCTGCAACGCCACCCAGGCGGGCTCGGGCGGCAGCCCGTAACTGGCGGTGTTCAGCCAGCCGGGCTGCGGCTGCCACAACTTCTGTGCGTCGTCGAGCTTCACCCCGCCGACGCTAGTGACGACGCCGACGCCGCGGCACGGCCAATTCGGGCCTCGTGGTCTCCGGACGGCGGGTACGGCTCCGGGCCGCGCCGGACGACGGTCCGGCGCGGCCCGGGCGGGTCGCTGGGCGGGCGGCCGGCTCAGGCCGGCGCGTCGGCCAACGGGGCGGGTCGGGTCGCCGGGGCGGGTTCGTCCGGCACCCCGTGCGCGTCGTCCTCGTCGAGCATGGTCGCCTCGTCGAACGGACGCTCCCCGCCGAGCACGGCCTGGGCCTGCTCCCGGTCGAACTGGCTGGTCCAGGTGCCGACCAGCACGGTGGCGACCGCGTTGCCGGCGAAGTTGGTCAGCGCTCGGGCCTCGGACATGAACCGGTCGATGCCGACGATCAACCCGACGCCGTCGACCAGGTCCGGCCGGTGCGACTGCAGCCCGCCGGCCAGGGTCGCCAGGCCCGCGCCGGTCACCCCGGCCGCACCCTTGGACGCGATGATCATGAACACCAGCAGCGACACCTGCTCGCCCAGCGACAGCGGCTTGCCGAGCGCGTCGGCGACGAACAGCGACGCCATGGTCAGGTAGATCGCCGTGCCGTCGAGGTTGAACGAGTACCCGGTCGGCACGGTGATCCCGACGACCGGCCGGCTCACCCCGACGTGCTCCATCTTGGCGATCAGGCGGGGCAGCGCCGACTCCGACGACGAGGTCGACAGGATCAGCAGGAACTCCCGGCCCAGGTAGCCGAGCAGCTTGAAGATCGAGATCCGGGCGACGAACCACAGCAGCGCACCCAGCACCACGAACACGAAGATCACGCAGGTGACGTAGAACCCGAGCATGATCTGCGCCAGGCTGGTCAGCGCGTCCACGCCGGTCGCGCCGACGACCGCGGCCATCGCGCCAAACGCGCCGATCGGCGCCACCCACATGATCATCGCCAGCACCTTGAAGACGAGGCGCTGGATCACGCCCACGGCCCGCAGGATCGGCTCGCCCCGCGTACCGAGGGCCTGCACGCCGAAGCCGACCAGCAGCGCGACCAGCAGCGTCTGGAGCACCTCGCCCTCGGTCAGCGCGGAGAGCAGCGAGGTCGGGATGATGCCGAGCAGGAAGTCGACCGTGTCGCCGCTCTCGCCACCGGCGGCGGCCTTGCCCGCCTCGGCCACCTCCGGGCCGAGGTTCAGGCCGGCACCGGGGTGGATGATGTTGCCGACCACCAGGCCGATCGCCAGCGCCACGGTCGACATGACCAGGAAGTAGCCGAGGGCCAGACCGCCGACCTTGCCGACCTTGGCCGCCTGGCGGACGGATCCGACGCCGAGCACGATCGTGCAGAAGATGACCGGGCTGATCATCATCTTGATCAGGTTCACGAAGCCGGTGCCGAGCGGCTTCAACTCCTTGCCGACCTCGGGGGCGGCGAGACCGACCGCGACGCCGGCCAGCACGGCCACGATGACCGCGAGGTAGAGGTAGCGGGTCCGGTCCCGGCGGGCGGGCCGGGCGGCCGTGGGGGTGGGTGAGGTGGTGTCCATTCCCACAATGTGAAGCGTGTCTCAGCACAGGGCATCCTTGCGTTCATTCTGTTCACCCCTGTGACTCGCGACCGAAACGGGCCGCTGACCGGTGCGCCACACTTGCGGACGGCGCGCGGCGGAAGGAGGGGGACGTGGCCCGACGGCAGTGGAGCATCGCAGGGCAGTTGTTCGCCCTCCAGGCGCTGGTGGTGACGCTGCTGGTGCTCGCCGGTGCCGGGGGCGCCGTCTGGCTGGCCCGCAGCGACTCCCACCAGGCGGCGGAGGACGAGGTCCTGGCGGTGGCGCAGACCGTCGCTCGGTCCCCCGACGTCCGCGCGGCGCTCACCACCGCCGACCCGGCGGCCACCCTCCAGCCGTACGCCGAAGCCACCCGGGTGGCCACCGGAACGGACTTCGTGGTCGTGATGGCCCCGGACCGGACCCGGTACTCCCACCCCAACCCGGACCTCATCGGGCAGCCCTTCATCGGCGACATCGGCCCAGCCCTGGCCGGCGAGCCGTTCACCACCACCAACGTCGGCACCCTCGGCGAGTCGGTGCGCGCGGTCGTTCCGGTGTACGGCGACGACCAGCGGATCGTCGGGCTGGTCTCGGTCGGCATCACCACCCAGGCGATCAACCGGAAGCTGCTCGGCCAGATCCCGGTGCTGCTGGGCGCCGCCGTCCCGGCGCTGGCCCTCGCGGCCACCGGCGCCTGGCTGCTCAGCCGGCGGCTGCGCCGGCAGACCCACGGCCTCGGCCCGACCCAGATGACCCGGATGTACGAGTACTACGACGCCGTCCTGCACTCCGTACGCGAGGGGCTGGTGGTGCTGACCCGGGACGGTCGGGTGGCGCTGGTCAACGACGAGGGGCGCCGCCTGCTCGGGCTGGCCGAGGACGCGGCGGTGACCGACCGACTGGTGGCCGGCATCGACCTGCCGCCCGCGGTGGCCGAGCTGCTGGACTCCGGGCGGGACGCGCACGACGAGCCGGTCCTCGCCGGTGACCGGGTGCTGGTGGCCAACCAGCGGACCACCCGCTTCGAGGGGAACGTGCTCGGCACCGTGCTGACCCTGCGCGACCAGACCGAGCTGCGCAACCTGGCCAGCGAGCTGGACTCGGTACGTGCGCTCACCGAGGCGTTGCAGGCTCAGACCCATGAGTCGGCCAACCGGCTGCACACCGTGCTGACCCTGGTGGAGCTGGGCCGCACCGACGAGGCGGTCCAACTCGCCACCCGCGACCTGGCGCTGGCCCAGCAGCTCACCGACCGGGTCGTCGGGGCGGTGACCGAGCCGGCGCTGGCCGCCCTGCTGCTCGGCAAGTCGGCCCGGGCCGGCGAGCGCGGCGTGGACCTGGTGATCGAGCCCGACTGCCGGCTCGACGACAGCCCGCTGCCCCCCACCGACCTGCTCACCGTGGTCGGGAATCTGGTCGACAACGCCCTCGAGGCGGTGGCCGGCACGCCGCCTCCGCGCCGGGTCCGGGTGTTCGTGGGCACCACCGACGACGAGATCGTGGTCCGGGTCGGTGACAGCGGCCCCGGCCTGGACCCGGACCGGGTGGCGGACGCGTTCCGGCGCGGCTGGTCCACCAAGAGCGCCGGCCGGGGGCTCGGCCTGGCGCTGGTCGGGCAGGTGGTCCGCCGGCACGGCGGCCGGACCGACGTGGCCCGCGCCGAGGACGGTGGCACCCTGTTCACCGTCCGCCTGCCGATCCCGCGGAAGGCCCGATGAGCGAGCGCAGCGAGGCGGACGCATGACCGACATCCGGGTGCTGGTGGTGGAGGACGAGCCGCTGCTGGCCGAGGCGCACAAGGCGTACACCGAGCGGGTGCCCGGCTTCGTGGTGGTCGGGGTGGCGCACACCGCGCGGGAGGCGATGGCGGCGCTGCGGCAGCGGGGCGGTGCGGGCATCGACCTGGTGCTGCTCGACTTCCGCCTGCCCGATCTGCACGGCCTGGACGTGTGCCGGGCCCTGCGGGCGGCGGGCAGCAGCGTCGACGTGCTGGCGGTGACCTCGGCGCGGGACCTGGCGGTGGTCCGCACCGCGGTCTCCCTGGGAGTGACCCACTACCTGCTCAAGCCGTTCACCTTCGCCGCCTTCCGCGACAAGCTGGAGCGGTACGCGGACTACCGGCGGCAGGCCCTCGCGGAGGGCGAGGTGGCCGCCCAGCACGAGGTGGACCGGATGTTCGCCACCCTGCGCGGTGCGGCCCGGCACACCCTGCCCAAGGGGCTGGACGAGCAGACCTTGCACCGGGTGCTCTCCGCGCTCGGCGAGGGCACCGGGCGGTCCGCGGCCGAGGTCGGCCGGGAGACCGGGATCTCCCGGGTCACCGCCCGGCGCTACCTGGAATACCTGGTGACCAGTGATCGCGCCGTGCGCGCTCCGCGTTACGGCACCCCCGGCCGCCCGGAGTTCGAGTACCGGCCGAGATGATCTGACGGAGTCGTTCGACGCGGCCGGGAACTGACGGACCACCGGGCGGACGGACCCGGTCAGCTGCCGTCGGCGGGCCGGTCGGCCTACCGGATGTTCCCGGTGTGGCCGAGGGAGTAGCGGCCGGGTTGGGGCCAGATGGTGAGGCCGTGTGGGCCTCGGCCGACGGGGATTCGGGCTAATAGTTTGCCGTTGTCGGTGTTCAGGACGTATACCTCGTCGTGGTAGCGGCCGGAGAGCCAGAGTTGTTTGCCGTCGGCGGAGGGGCCGCCCATGTCGGGGCTGCCGCCGCCGGGGATCCGCCAGGTGGTGGTGGGTTTCAGGGTGGTCAGGTCGAGGACGGTGACGCTGCCTTCGTCGCGGTTGGTGACGTAGGCGAGTCGGGCGTCGCGGCTGAAGTAGATGCCGTGGGCGCCTCGGCCGGTGCGGATGAACCCGGTCTGGCGGGTGGCCTGGCCGTCGAAGACGTATACGCCGTGGGCGTGCATGTCCGCGACCAGGAAGTGCTGCCCGTCGGGGGTGAGTCGGGTGTCCTGGGGCATGCCGTCGGAGGCCTCGGTGAGCCGGAAGTCACGCAGCTTGCGGAGGCTGGTGGTGTCCAGGACCAGTACCCGGTTGGCGAACTCGCAGCTGAACAGCATGGTCTTGCCGTCGGCGGTGTAGTCCATGTGGTTGATGCCGCCGCACTCGGGGAACCGGACCGACCGCACCCGCTGCCAGGTCTTCACGTCGTAGAAGTCGAGCCGCTGGTACGCCTCGGCGACCACGATCGCCTGCTTGCCGTCGGGGGTGAAGTAGAGGTTGTAGACGTCTTCGAGCTTGCGGAAGGGGCCCGGATCGCCGGTGCGTGCGTCGATCGGGACCAGGCCACCGTTGGGGATCTGGCTGGAGGCCACATAGAGCGTGCGCAGGTCGTAGGAGGGCACCACGTGCTGCGGCTCCGGCCCGCCGGGGAACTTCCGCACCACCTTGAACGTCGCCGGGTCGATCACCCACACGTCGTTGCTCTTCGTGTTCGGCACATAGACCGCCGGCCGGTCCCCGCGCACCGGGGCGGCGAGCTGGTCGGGGCCGGCCGCGGCGTAGACGTTGCCGGCCGCCGGATAACTCGGCATCCCCGACACCACCGGCCCGAACGACCCGCCCGCCGACGCGCCCGCGGACGGGCTGGTCACCGCCTCCCGGGCAGGCGCCCGGTCGGTGCAGGCCAGCAGCCCGGCCGACAGAACCAGGACCGGGACGGCAGCCACCAACTGTCGGCGGAACACTCCACGACAATAACGGACAAAAGCTATCGAGTCGCCGGGAACGTCAGCTGACGTTGGCCGGGCCGAGGACGCTCTTCAGGTCGCCCATCAACGCGGTGGTGGCCGCCACCCGGAACGGCCCGAGGCGCAGCGTGGTGATCTTGCCGCCGTTGAGTAGCTTGACGTGCACCTCGGTGTCGCCGGGGTGCAGCACCAGCGTCTCCTTGAGCTTCTCCACCAGCGGCGGCGTGCAGCGGTGCACCGGGATGGTCAGCGTGACCGGCTTGTTCGCCGGATTGCTGCTGATGTCGGGCATGGACATGTCCATCGCCATGATCCGGGGCGTGTCGTCCCGGCGGTCCACCCGCCCCTTGACCACCACGATCGCGTCCTCGGCGATGTACTGGCCGATCACCTCGTAGGTGTTGGGGAAGAACAGCGTCTCGACGCCACCGGCCAGGTCCTCCAGCGTGGCGGAGGCCCAGGCCCGGCCCTGCTTGGTGACCCGGCGCTGCACGCCGGAGAGGATCCCGGCCAGGGTCACCACCGCCCCGTCGGGCACGGTCCCCTCCTCGGAGAGCGCGGCGATGGTGCAGTCGGCCGCCGCGCCGAGCACGTGCTCCAGGCCGAACAGCGGGTGGTCGGAGACGTACAGGCCGAGCATCTCGCGTTCGAAGGCGAGCTTGTCCCGCTTGTCCCACTCCCCCTCGCCGATGGTCGGCATCACCGTGGTGCTGCTGCCGGCGTCCGCGTCGCCGAAGCCGGCGCCGAAGAGGTCGTACTGGCCGACCGCCTCCTTGCGCTTGACGTCGGCGTACGCGTCGATGGCGTCGGCGTGCACGGCGAGCAGGCCCTTGCGGGGGTGGCCGAGCGAGTCGAACGCCCCGGCCTTGATCAGCGATTCGATGGTCTTCTTGTTGCAGACCACCGCGTCCACCTTCGACAGGAAGTCGTAGAAGTCGGCGTAGGCGTCCTTCTCCTCGCGGCAGCGCATGATCGAGGTGACCACGTTCGCGCCGACGTTGCGGATGGCGGCCAGGCCGAAGCGGATGTCCCGGCCGACCGGGGTGAACGGCCCGGCCGAGGTGTTCACGTCGGGCGGCAGCACCTGGATGCCCATCCTCCGGCACTCGGACAGGTAGAGCGCCATCTTGTCCTTGTCGTCGCCGACGGAGGTGAGCAGCGCCGCCATGTACTCGGCCGGGTAGTGCGCCTTGAGATACGCCGTCCAGTACGACACCAGGCCGTACGCGGCCGAGTGGGCCTTGTTGAAGGCGTAGCCGGCGAACGGGACGAGCACGTCCCACACCGCCTGGATCGCCTCGTCGGAGTAGCCGCGCTCGCGGCAGCCGTCCCGGAACGGGATGAACTCCTTGTCGAGGATCTCCTTCTTCTTCTTGCCCATCGCCCGGCGCAGCAGGTCGGCCTGGCCGAGGCTGTAGCCGGCGAGGATCTGCGCGGCGCGCTGCACCTGCTCCTGATAGACGATCAGACCGTAGGTGGGGGCGAGGATCTCCCGCAGCGGCTCCGCCAGCTCCGGGTGGATCGGCGTGATCTCCTGGAGGTTGTTCTTGCGCAGCGCGTAGTTGGTGTGCGAGTCCACGCCCATCGGGCCGGGCCGGTAGAGGGCGAGGACGGCGGAGATGTCCTCGAAGTTGTCCGGCTTCATCAGGCGCAGCAGTGAGCGCATCGGCCCGCCGTCGAGCTGGAACACGCCCAGGGTGTCACCGCGGGCGAGCAGCTCGTAGGCGGCTTTGTCGTCCAGCGGCAGGGCCAGCAGGTCCAGCTCCTTGCCGTGGTTGAGCTGGATGTTCTTGACCGCGTCGTCGATGATCGTGAGGTTGCGCAGGCCGAGGAAGTCCATCTTCAACAGCCCGAGCGACTCGCACGTCGGGTAGTCGAACTGGGTGATGATGGTCCCGTCGGCGTCCCGCCGCATCAGCGGGACGTGCTCGATGATCGGCTCGGCGGACATGATGACGCCGGCGGCGTGCACGCCGGTCTGCCGGATCAGCCCCTCGATGCCCTTCGCGGTCTCGATGACCTTCTTGACGTCCGGGTCGGACTCGTAGAGGCCGCGGATCTCGCCCGCCTCGGCGTAGCGCGGGTGCTTCGGGTCGAAGATGCCCGACAGCGGGATGTCCTTGCCCATCACCGCCGGGGGCATCGCCTTGGTGATCCGGTCGCCCACCGCGTACGGGTAACCGAGCACCCGGGCCGAGTCCTTGATCGCGGCCTTCGCCTTGATCGTGCCGAAGGTGGCGATCTGCGCGACCTTGTCCTCGCCCCACTTGTCGGTGACGTACCGGATCACCTCACCGCGCCGACGCTCGTCGAAGTCGATGTCGACATCGGGCATCGAGACGCGCTCGGGGTTGAGGAACCGCTCGAAGATCAGGCCGTGCGGGATCGGGTCCAGGTCGGTGATGCCCAGGGCGTACGCGACCAGCGAGCCGGCGGCCGAGCCACGTCCCGGGCCGACGGCGATGCCCTGGCTCTTGGCCCACTGGATGAAGTCGGCGACCACGAGGAAGTACGACGGGAAGCCCATCTGCACGATGACGCCCAGTTCGTACTCGGCCTGGGCGACGTGCCCCTCCGGGATGCCGTTCGGGAAGCGGCGCTCCAGCCCCCTGAACGTCTCCTTGCGGAACCAGGACTCCTCGGTTTCCCCCTCGGGGATCGGGAACCGCGGCATCAGGTTGTGGAACTCGAACATCCCGGCCGGGTCGACCTTCTCGGCGACCAGCAGGGTGTTGCGGCAGCCCTGCTGCCACAGCTCGGACGAGTCGACCGCGCGCATCTGGTCAGCGGACTTGACGAAGTAGCCGCCGCCCTCGAACCGGAACCGGTTGGGGTCGGCGATGTTGCTGCCGGTCTGTACGCAGAGCAGCACGTCGTGCGCCTCGGCCTGCGCCTCGTGGGTGTAGTGCGAGTCGTTGGTGACCACCGGCGGGATGTCGAGCTTGTGGGCGATCTCGACGAGGCCGTCGCGGACCCGGCGCTCGATCTCGAGGCCGTGGTCCATGATCTCCAGGAAGTAGTTCTCCTTGCCGAAGATGTCCTGGTATGCGGCGGCGACCTTGAGCGCCTCGTCGAACTGACCGAGCCGCAGCCGGGTCTGCACCGCGCCGGACGGGCAGCCGGTGGTCGCCATGATGCCCTCGGCATGCTCGGCGATCAGCTCCATGTCCATCCGGGGCCACTTGACGTAGTGGCCCTCCATCGAGGCGCGGGAGTTGAGGGTGAAGAGGTTGTGCAGCCCGGTCTTGTTCGCCGCCCACATGGTCATGTGGGTGATCGCGCCGTTGCCCGAGACGTCGTCGCTCTTCTGTTCCGGCCGGCCCCACTTGACCCGCTGCTTGTGGAAGCGCGACTCCGGCGCCACGTACGCCTCGACGCCGAGGATGGGCTTGACGCCGGCCGCCGTCGCCTGCTTGTAGAAGTCGTTCGCGCCGTGCATGTTGCCGTGGTCGGTGATCGCCACCGCCGGCATGCCGAGCCGGGCCGCCTCGGCGAAGAGGTCCTTGAGCCGGGCCGCCCCGTCGAGCATCGAGTACTCAGTGTGCACGTGCAGATGCGCGAACGAATCGCCCATGCGTGGCGCCCCCCGGGGTGTGGATCAAGGCTGCGTCGGAGTCGACCGACTCACCCTACCCAGGTCGCCTGACCGGCTCCACCGTCCGCGCCGAGGGTGTTCCGGGTCTCTCTTCCGATGGTCGCGTGCCGCACGATGCTGTACAGGGTTGGAATAGTGTGTGCCACACAGTATAGTGTGTCGCATGGTGAGCGACGACGTCCTCCGGACCCATCTCCAGGAGCTGCGGCGCGGCACGGTCGTGGTGGCGAGCCTGGTCGCCCTGCGCCGGCCCGACTACGGCTACGCGCTGCTGCAACGACTGGGCGAGCACGGCTTCCCGGTCGACGCCAACACGCTCTATCCCCTGCTCCGGCGGCTCGAGGAGCAGGGGCTGCTGACCAGCGAGTGGAACACCGAGGAGAGCCGGCCGCGCAAGTTCTACCGCACCAGCGCCGACGGCGAGGTCGTGCTGGACCGCCTGCTGGACGACCTGACCGCCGTGCAGACCTCCGTCGCCGGCCTGATCGAAGGAGCGGACCGATGAGTTCCCTGACCGACCGGTACGTCACCGCCACCCTGCGTACGGTGCCGGCACCCCGTCGCGCGGAGATCGCCTCCGAGTTGCGGGCGTCCATCGCGGACATGATCGACGGCCGGACCGGCGCCGGGCAGGAGGCCGACACCGCCGAGCGGGAGGTGCTCACCGAGCTGGGCAACCCCGACCATCTCGCGGCCCGCTACGCCGACCGCCGGCTGCAGCTCATCGGCCCGCGCTACTACCTGGTCTGGTGGCGGCTGCTGCGGACGCTGCTCACCTACATTCCCGCCATCGTGGGTGTCGCGGCCGGCGTGGTGAAGGCGACGGTCGACGGCGAGCCCGGCGCGGCGATCGGCGCCGGGGTGGTCGGCGCGATGCAGACGGCGGTGCAGATCGCGTTCTGGCTCACCCTCGTCTTCGCCGTGCTCGAGCGCACCAACACGCCGCTGAACCTGCCCGAGTGGAGCGTCGACCAGCTGCCCGAGGCGCCGAACGAGCGGCAGGTGCCGCTCGTCGACACCTGCGCCTCGATCGTGTTCCTGCTGTTCGCCATCGCGTTCTTCCCCTGGCAGCACTTCCAGCCCTGGATCTCGGGTGACGGCTCCCGACTGCCGATGATCGACCCGGCGCTGTGGAGCTTCTGGCTACCCGTGCTGCTGGCGGTGCTGGTGGCCGACATCGGCCTGGAGGTCGCGAAGTACCGGTCGGGGCGGTGGACCTGGCCGCTGGTCGCGGTCAAGACGGTGCTCGATCTCGCGTTCGCCGTGCCGCTCACCTGGCTGCTGCTCACCGACCGGCTGCTCAACCCGGAGCTGGTCCAGCGGTTCGAGTGGCTGCGTGAGGGCGGCACGCAGGACCTGGCGCGGGCGACCGTCCTGCTCACCGCCGTCATCGTCGTCCTGGGCTTCATCGACAGCGCCGTCAAGGTGCGGCGGCACGCCGCCTGAAGCGGTCTCGGCCCGGTGCGCACGGGGGCGCCGGGCCGAGCCGTGTTCCCGGTCAGGCGGAGGTCGGGCGGGCCCGCCACTCCCGGCCCAGCATGGCGTAGACCACCTCGTCGGTCCACTCGCCCTTGACGAACTCGTTCTCCCGCAGGTGCGCCTCGCGGCGCATGCCGAGCCGTTCCAGCACCCGCGCCGAGGCGCTGTTCCGGGCGTCGAGGCGGCCGACGATCCGGTGCAGGCCGAGGCCCTCGAAGCCGAGCCGCAGCATCTCCCGGGCCGCCTCGGTGACGTACCCCCGGCCGGTGTGGTCCGGGTGCAGCACGTACCCGATCTCGCCCTGCTGGTGCTCGCCGCTGGTCCAGGTCAGCAGCACGTCGCCGATCAGCTCGCCGGTCGCCGGCAGCACCATCGCCAGGTTCAACACGTCGCCCGGTGCGCGCACCGCGGTCCGCCCCCGCAGGCGCTCGATCGCCCCCGCGGCGGCGGCGTCGTCGTACGGCTCGTGGTAGAGGTAGCGGGTGACCTCCGGCCGGGAGCGGTAGGCGGTCAGGGCGGCGAGGTCGTCGGCGGTGAACGCGCGCAGCACGAGCCGGTCGGTGCGCAGCGGCAGGTCGGGGACGAGCATCCGGGAAGGGTACGGGCACGACCGGCGACAGTCAGCCGAGTTTCGTATCGATAGGGAGTGGCCATGCGGATCCGGGGCGTCGTCTACGACACAGGCGTCGAACTGCTGCCCGGCCGGCCGTCCCGGCCGGACTTCGACCCCGACCAGGTCCGCGCCGACCTGCGGGGGATCGCCACCGAGCTGCACGCCACGGCGGTACGACTCGTCGGGGAGAACCTGGACCGGCTGCGCCTGGCGGCCGAGGCCGCCGCCGAGGCGGGGCTGGCGGTCTGGCTCTCCCCCGCGCTGCCGGACGCCACGTCGGCCGCCGCCCGCCTCCAACTCGCCAGCTGCGCCGACATCGGGGAGCGGCTGCGTGCCCGGGGCGCCGAGGTGGTGCTGGTGGCCGGCTGGGAGGCGACCCTGTTCCTGCGCGGCATCGTCGCCGGGGCCACCACCGCCGACCGGATGGCCACCATGACCAGCCCGCGCCGGCTGCTGTGGAGCACCGTGCGCCACGGCCCGTTCCCGTGGGCGCTCAACCGGCACCTGCGCCGGGCCGCCGCCACGGCGCGGTCCCGATTCCAGGGTCCGGTGACGTACGCCGCGCTCGGTTTCGAGAGGGTCGACTGGCGGCCCTTCGACCTCGTCGGGGTGGACCACTACCGCAGCGGGGAGTCGCCGGAGGCGTGGGCGGCGGCGATCGGGCGGTGGCGCCGGCCCGGCAAGCCGGTGGTGCTCACCGAGCTGGGCTGTGCCACGTACGCGGGCGCCGAGGCCCGGGGCGCGCTCGCCTGGACGGTGGTCGACCGGGATGCGGATCCGCCCCGGCTGCGCGAGCCGGTGGTCCGGGACGAAGGGGCGCAGGCCGAGGAAATCGGTCGGCTGCTGGATGCGGCCGACGCGGCCGGGGTGGCGGGCGCCTTCGTCTTCACCTACGCGTCGTTCAGCTATCCGCACCGGCCCGAGCCGGAGCTCGACCTGGACACCGCCGGCTACGGCCTGGTCGCGGTGCTGCCCGACGGCTCCGTACGCCGCAAGGCCGCCTTCGACGCGGTGGCCCGCCGGTTCGCCGCCGGCTGACGGCCCGCGGTCGAGGCGGTGGCCGCGTCGGCGCGGTCTCACGGTCCGTCACGAGCGATCCGATCACCAGCGGCGAACGTCAGCTGATCCGCTCCTGGCTCAGTTGCGGCACGAGCCTGGCCACGGTCTCGAAGTCGGCGTCCTGATGAAGTACGACCAACTTCAGGCGGATGGCGGTAGCGATCACCAGGTGATCCGCGACGGACAGGCCCTGGTGCGCGCTCTGGCTGGCGAGTTCCTGCCGCACCGCCCGCACGACCTCGAAGGCATCGTCGGGAACCGCTACCCATGGGTACAGGTCTCGCAGCCCCCGCTCAACCCGGTCGTAGGCCTTGGCGTCGGCGATAGTCAGGGTTTCCACGAGCACCGGGTCACAGATGGCGATCAGGCCACGGGCGGCGAGGTCGGACCAGCTCGAATCGACCTGACGACGGACCATGCGGACCAGAGCGCTCGTGTCGACCAGATACTTCACTGGTCGAGCTCGTTGAGCCGCTCGAAGTGGAAGCCCCCCTCGTCGGCGACCTCCTGAAGGTCGGCCAAGGCCCGCTGCCGGCGCTCGCGGCTGGACTCCACAGCCTGTCGGAGGGCCTCCGTCACCGTCTCCTTCTTGGTGGCGGTGCCGAGCGCAGCGGTCGCTTCCGCCAGAAGATCCTCATCGAGATCCAACAGAGTCTTGGCCATGAAATACACCTCCCGCACGATGATATATCCGGGAGGTGCGTATATCCAGGCCCGACGCGCGCCATGATCTCGCGCCGGACGACGACGTCGCCCGGCGCAAACCGCACACGGGTCACCGCCGGCTCAGCCGACTGCCGCCATGACCTCGTCGGAGACGTCGAAGTTCGCGTACACGTTCTGCACGTCGTCGCAGTCCTCGAGGACGTCGATCAACTTGAAGATCTTGCGCGCGCCCTCCTCGTCCAGCGGCACGCTGACGCTGGGCACGAGCGAGGACTCGGCGGACTCGTACTCGATGCCGGCGTCCTGCAGGGCGGAGCGCACCGCGATCAGGTCGCCCGGCTCGGAGACCACCTCGTACGCCTCATCGAGGTCGTTGACCTCCTCGGCGCCGGCGTCCAGGACCGCCATCATCACGTCGTCCTCGGTGGTGCCCGCCTTGGGGACGATCACCACGCCCTTGCGGGAGAACAGGTACGACACCGAGCCGGCGTCGGCGAACGAGCCGCCGTTGCGGGTCAGTGCGGTACGCACCTCGGTGGCGGCGCGGTTGCGGTTGTCGGTGAGGCACTCGATGAGCAGCGCGACGCCGTTCGGGCCGTAGCCCTCGTACATGATCGTCTGGTAGTCGGCGCCACCGGCCTCCAGGCCGGAGCCGCGCTTGACCGCGCGGTCGATGTTGTCGTTCGGGACCGAGTTCTTCTTCGCCTTCTGGATGGCGTCGTAGAGGGTCGGGTTGCCGGCCGGGTCGCCGCCGCCGGTCCGGGCCGCCACCTCGACGTTCTTGATCAGCTTGGCGAACATCTTGCCGCGCTTGGCGTCGATGACGGCCTTCTTGTGCTTGGTGGTCGCCCACTTTGAGTGGCCAGACATCTCATACCTCCGTTTGATGATCCACGCCTGCGTCGACTTCCCGCGCCGAATCCACGGTCAACCGGAACGGATGGTGCTGGCCGGGCGGCTCCGCGTGGACGGCTGCGGCGAGCGATGGCCCTGCCGAACCGCGGCAATCCTACCGAGACGGCGTCCCCGCATGTCACACCCGGCACCCGTGCCAGGGCGCAGCAACGTGCCGGCGGGCCGGCCGGCCGTTGCCGGAGGACAGCAACCGCGGGCCGGTGAACCTGCCGGCGAGGGCAGGGAAGGGCTGCTCCCAGGCTCAGGCCGCGGCCCGGACCAGGTCCACGAAGTAGCGGTGCACTCGCAGGTCGCCGGTGAGTTCCGGGTGGAACGAGGTGGCCAGCAGATTGCCCTGCCGGACCGCGACGATCCGGTCGGCCGCCGGGCCCTCGGTGACCCGGCCGAGCACCTCGACGCCCGCGCCGACCCGCTCGACCCACGGGGCCCGGATGAAGACGGCGTGGAACGGCTCGCCGTCGACCCCGTCGATCTCCACCGGCGCCTCGAACGAGTCGACCTGCCGGCCGAACGCGTTGCGCCGGACGGTCATCCCGATGCCCTGGAAGCCCCGCTGGTCGGGGCGGCCGTCCAGCACCTCGGCAGCCAGCATGATCATGCCGGCACAGGACCCGTACACCGGCATGCCGGCGGCGATCCGCTTGTCGATCGGCTCGCGCAGCTCGAAGATGTCGGCGAGCTTGCTGATGGTGGTGGACTCGCCGCCCGGGATGACCAGCCCGTCGACGGCGTCCAGCTCGGCCGGACGGCGCACCGGGCGGGCGTGGGCGCCGGCCCCGGCCAGCGCGGCGAGGTGCTCCCGCACGTCGCCCTGCAGGGCGAGCACCCCGATCACGGGTGTGTCGCTCATCGCGTCGTCGCTCCTTCGTCGTCGCGTCGTCGCGGACCGCCGGGCCCGCGGGTGCGGGGCGGGCCGGCTGGCCCGCCCCGCCGGGATCACCAGCCGCGCTCGGCCAGCCGGTGCGGCTGCGGGATCTCGTCGACGTTGATGCCCACCATCGCCTCGCCCAGGCCGCGGGAGACCTTGGTCAGCACGTCCGGGTCGTCGTGGAAGGTGGTGGCCTTCACGATCGCGGCGGCACGCTGGGCCGGGTTGCCCGACTTGAAGATGCCCGAGCCGACGAAGACGCCCTCGGCGCCGAGCTGCATCATCATGGCCGCGTCGGCCGGGGTGGCGATGCCACCCGCGGTGAACAGCACCACTGGCAGCTTTCCGGTCTCTGCGACCTCCTTGACCAGCTCGTACGGCGCCTGGAGTTCCTTGGCGGCGACGAACAGCTCGTCGGCCGGCAGCGACTGGAGGCGGCGGATCTCCTTGCGGATCTTGCGCATGTGAGTGGTGGCGTTGGAGACGTCACCGGTGCCGGCCTCGCCCTTCGAACGGATCATGGCCGCGCCCTCGGTGATCCGGCGCAGCGCCTCGCCCAGGTTGGTCGCGCCGCAGACGAAGGGGACGGTGAAGGCCCACTTGTCGATGTGGTTCTCGTAGTCGGCCGGGGTCAGCACCTCGGACTCGTCGACGTAGTCCACGCCGAGGGACTGCAGGACCTGCGCCTCGACGAAGTGGCCGATCCGGGCCTTGGCCATGACCGGGATCGAGACGGCGTTGATGATGCCGTCGATCATGTCCGGGTCGCTCATCCGGGACACGCCGCCCTGCGCGCGGATGTCGGCGGGCACCCGCTCCAGCGCCATGACGGCGACCGCGCCGGCGTCCTCGGCGATCTTGGCCTGCTCGGGGGTGACCACGTCCATGATCACGCCGCCCTTGAGCATCTCGGCCATGCCCCGCTTCACGCGGGCGGTGCCGACGACGGGGGTGGCGTTGGTGTTCGGGGAGGTGGATTCGGGCACGGGTCATCGCTCCTTGGGCGTGCTCGGGGGGTGGCTGCGAAAAATGCTACGACGGGGTGAACGCCGATCCGACAGCCAATCAGACCCACGGTGGCCTGCACTGTGGTCGGCGTCACCGCTTGGTGGCGGCAGCCGTGTGGGACCCGGGACGCTCAGCCCGTGGTGACGTCGGCCCGGGTGGTGACGGTGGGGTCGTCGATGTCGAAGTACTGCGGCCAGTCGTGCCGGCGCCCCATCCGCAACAGGCGTACCAGGGGGCGGCCGCGGGCCGCCCGGGCGTCCCGGACCAGGTCGGTGTGCACCTGCCGGGCCAGGGCCAGCCGCCGGCTGGCCGCGATCACCGCCTCGCCGGCCGGGTCGTCCGGGTCCAGCTCGACCGCGCGCAGCTGCCGGGTGAGGTCGTTCTCGGCGGCCTCCCGCTCCTCAGGTACGGCGTCCAGGGCGATCCGGGCGGCCGCGTACAGCTCCACGCCATAGCGCCGCTCGGCCAGCACGGCAGCGGCGGCCGCGCGGCGCAGCAGGTGGGCGTCGAGCGCCCGGGTCGCGGACTCCGCGCGGGCCTGCAGCCGCTCGACCCGGCCGGCCGTCCAGATCAGGTACGCCACGACGAGCCCGACGGCCAGGACCGTGCCCACCACCCACCACATGCCCGGCATCGTAGTGCTGCTCCGTTCCCGTCCGAACCGGCGCGGCCACCGGCCGACGCGCTCGTCACATCGGCCCCACCGGCCACCGGGCTCAGCCCAGCCCCACCCACTCCTGGTCCATCACCCGGCCGTCGGTGGCCTCGATCGCCGCCGCGTATACCTCCACAACCCGGCGGGCAACCACGGGCCAGTCGAAGGTCGCCACGACCTGCTCGCCGCAGGCGGTCAGCGCCGCCCGCCGCTCCGCGTCGTCGAGCAGCCCGGCCAAAGCGGTGCGCAGCGCCGCCGCGTCGCCGGTCGGGAACAGCTGCCCGGCCCGTCCGCCGTCCAGCACCCGGCGGAAGGCGTCGAGGTCGCTGGCCACCACGGTGGTGCCGGCGGCGAGCGCCTCGGTGAGGATCATCCCAAAGGACTCCCCGCCGGTGTTCGGCGCCACGTAGAGGTGCAGGCTGCGCAGCATGCGAGGTTTGTCCGCCTCGGAGACCCGGCCGAGGAAGCTGACCCGGTCCCGCAGTTCGGCCGGGAACTGCCCGTAGAGGTCGTCCGGGTCGCCCGGCCCGGCCACCAGCAGGCGCAGCCCGGGCCGGTGCGGGGCGAGCGCGACGAAGGCGTCCCGCAGGATCGGGAAGCCCTTGCGAGGCTCGGTGAACCGGCCCAGGAAACCGAGCGTCCCGCCGGTGCCCGGCCCACACTCCCCCGGCCAGCCGGGCAGCGGCTCGACGCCGGCGAACTTCGCCACCGCCACCCCGTTGGGGATCTCCACCGCGCCGCCGTCCATGTGCTCGACCTGCACCTTGCGGGCCAGGGCGCTGACCGCGATCCGGGCGGTGATCCGCTCCAGCAGGATCTGCAGCACCCCCTGGGCCGCCGAGAGCACCCGGGAGCGGGTCATCGCGGTGTGGAAGGTGGCCACCACCGGGCCGCGCGCGCAGAGCACGGCCAGCATCGACAGGCTGGGGGTCAGCGGCTCGTGCACGTGCAGCACGTCGAAGTCACCCCGGGTGATCCAGCGCCGCACCCGCGCGGTGGAGACCGGGCCGAACGCGATCCGGGCCACCGAGCCGTTGTACGGCAGCGGCACCGCCCGGCCGGCCGGCACCACGTACGGCGGCAGCGGCGAGTCCTCGTCGGCCGGGGCCAGGACGCTCACCTCGTGCCCCAGCCCGATCAGCGCCTCGGCCAGGTCCATGACGTGGTTCTGCACCCCGCCGGGGACGCCGAAGGAGTACGGGCACACGATGCCGATCCGCATTTGCGCCCGCTTCCTCAGATGGTCCCGGCGCTGGCCGGCGGCTCTGCCCGGGCGCCCGTGCCGCCGTCGGTCGTCGCGCGCTGGTCCAGCCACATCCGCTGCAACATGTGCCAGTCTTCCGGATGCCGGGCGATGCCCGCCGCCAGACCGTCGGCAATCCGTTGGGTCAGCAGGCGAACCCGCTCGTCCAGCGGGCCGCTGTCCGGATCCGGCAGCTCCAACCGGGCCAGGGCTCCGCAAGCGATCTCCGGCTCGTACCACATCGACGTCACATACAGCGGCGCCCCGGTCCGGATCGCCAGCAGGGCCGGGCCGGCCGGCATGCGGGTCCGGGCGCCGAAGAAGTCCACCTCCACCCCGCGGGCGGAGAGGTCCCGGTCGGCCAGCAGCGGCACCACCGCGCCCGCCCGCACCCGGTCCAGCAGCACGTCGAACGCCGGCCGGTCGCCGCCCCGGGTGGGCAGGATCTCCATGCCGAGGCCCTGCCGGAAGGCCAGGAACCGCTCGTAGACGGCCTCCGGCTTGAGCCGCTCGGCCACCGTGGTGATCGGCCAGCCGGTGGCGGCCACCCAGGCGCCCGCGGCGTCCCAGTTGCCGGCGTGCGGCAGCGCGATCACCGCGCCCCGGCCGGAGGCAACGTCGGCGCCGAGCATGTCCGCGCCCTCGAGGCGGAACCCGGCGAGGATCTCCCGGCGGCTCAGGGCGGGCAGCCGAAACGCCTCCATCCAGTACCGGGCGTACGACCGCAGGCCGGCCCGGACCAGCTCGTCCAGCTCCGCCTCGCTCACCTCCGGGCCGACCACCCGGCGCAGGTTGGCGCGGAGTCGGGCCGTGCCCCCGCCGCCCTTGCGGTGCGCGCGGTCGGCGCCCGCCCGGAAGGCGGCGGCGACCACCGGCCGGGGCAGCGCCCGGGCCACCCGCCAGCCGGCGACGAGGCCCAGCTCGGTGAGGTTCACTCGTGGCCGACCTGCTGCGCCTGCCGGTACACGTGGACCATGCGCTGCCCGACCGTGAAGATCGAGACCGCGGCGAGCAGCCAGAGCGCGATCGGCAGCGCCGGTGTGACGCCGAGGCCGGTGAGCAGGCCGCCCACCCCGACGATCAGCAGCCGCTCGGTGCGCTCGGCGATGCCCACGTTGGCGGTCATGCCCAGGCCCTCGGCGCGGGCCTTGACGTACGACACCAGCCCCCCGGCGGCCAGGCAGAGCAGCGCCGCCGCCACCCCCGAGTAGTGGTGCTGGGTGGCCAGCCAGTACGCGACCGCGCCGAAGACCGCGCTGTCGGCGATCCGGTCCATGCTCGAGTCGAGGAAGGCCCCGAACCGGGTCGAGCCGCCGCTCATCCGGGCCATCGTGCCGTCGAGCAGGTCGGTGAGCGCGAAGACCGTGACGATCAGCGCACCGGCGACCAGCTGGCCGCGGGCGCCGAAGCCGAGCGCGCCGACGAGCACGCCGAGGGTGCCGGTCACGGTGACCGCGTTGGGGGACACGCCCGCGCGGAGCAGCCCGCGCGCGACCGGCTCCACGATGCGGGTCATGCCCGCCCGGGCCGTCACTTGGAAGATCTTCGCCATGGCGGTCCCACGATAACGGCCGGCAGCCGCGCACGACACGGCTGGTCGTCCCGACCCGCCAGGCAGGCTTGTGCCGGGTCGGCATCAGGTGTGAGATCGAGCGAGGGAGGTGAGCCAGCTCACCGTCCCTCCGTCCGAGAACCCGTCGTCCAGAAGACCACCGGAGGATATCGCCGCGGTACCCGCTCGGGCCCGCTTCCCCGTCGCGCGCGGCGGTCGCCACCCACCACCGGCTGAGGGAGGTGCGCCGCGATGGCGCAGAAAAATCAGGAGAAGGGTGTCACCGGCGGCGCGCCGGTGGTGACCGAGCCCGGCAGGGTTCGCAACGTGGTGCTGGTCGGGCACTCGGGAACGGGCAAGACCACACTGGTCGAGGCCTTGCTCGCGGCCAGCGGCACGATCGGCCGGGCCGGCACCGTCACCGACGGCACCACGGTCTGCGACCACGATCCCGCCGCCGTACGCCAGCAGCGCTCGGTGAGCCTCTGCTGCGCCCCGCTGCTCCACCACGACGTCAAGGTCAACCTCCTGGACACCCCCGGGTACGCCGACTTCGTCGGCGAGCTGCGCGCGGGGCTGCGGGCCGCCGACGCCGCGCTGTTCGTGGTCTCCGCCGTCGACGGGATGGACGCCGCCACCGCCGCGCTCTGGGAGGAGTGCGCCGCGGTGGACATGCCCCGCGCCGTCGCGGTCAGCCGGCTGGACCACCCGCGCGCCGACTTCGACGAGGCGGTGGCGCTCTGCCAGCGCGTCTTCGGCGACAACGTGCTCCCCCTCTACCTGCCGATGCTCGGCGACGACGGCGTGTCGGTCGTCGGCCTGATGGGGCTGATCACCCGGCGGGTCTTCGACTACTCGAACGGGTCGCCGGCCACCGTGCGGGAGCCGGATCCGGAGCACCTGCCGGCCATCCAGGAGGCCCGCAACGAGCTGATCGAGGGGATCATCGCGGAGAGCGAGGACGAGACCCTGATGGACCGCTACCTCGGTGGCGAGGAGATCGACACCGAGGTGCTCATCACCGACCTGGAGACGGCGGTGGCCCGGGGCCACTTCTACCCGGTGGTGCCGGTCTGCGCGGAGACCGGCGTCGGCCTGGACGTGCTGCTCGACGGCCTGGTGGCGGCGTTCCCGTCGCCGCTGGAGCACGAGCTGCCGGCGGTCACCGGGGTGGACGGCTCGCCGCGGCCGCCACTGGCCTGCGACCCGGACGGCCCGCTGGTCGCCGAGGTGGTCAAGACCACCGTCGACCGGCACGTCGGGCGGGTCTCCCTGGTCCGGGTCTTCTCCGGCACCCTCCGCCCCGACCAGGTGATCCACGTGTCGGGGCACGGCATGGCCGAGCGGGGCCACGCCGACCACGACGCCGACGAGCGGGTCGGTCACCTCTACAGCCCGCTCGGCGCGACGCTGCGCGAGGTGCCCGCCGCGGTCGCCGGGGACCTCTGCGCGATCACCAAGTCGGGCAGCGCGGAGACCGGCGACACCATCTCCGCCAAGGAGGAGCCGCTGCTCATCGCCCCGTGGGAGATGCCCGAGCCGCTGCTGCCGGTGGCGATCGTGGCGAAGAGCCGGGCCGACGAGGACGCCCTGGCCCGCAACCTGGCCCGGCTGGTGGCCGGCGACCCGACGCTGCGGCTGGAGCGCAATCCGGAGACCCACCAGCTGGTGCTCTGGTGCATGGGCGAGGCGCACGCCGACGTGGTGCTCGACCGGCTGCGCGCCGGCGGGGTGGAGCTGGAGACCGAGCCGGTCCGGGTGGCGCTGCGCGAGACGTTCACCAGCGCCGCCCGGGGGCACGGGCGGCACGTCAAACAGTCCGGCGGCCACGGCCAGTACGCCGTCTGCGACATCGAGGTGGAGCCGCTGCCCCGCGGCGGCGGCTTCGAGTTCGTGGACAAGGTGGTCGGCGGCGCGGTCCCGCACAACTACATCCCGTCGGTGGAGAAGGGCGTCCGGGCGCAGATGGAGCACGGCCTGGTCGCCGGCTGTCCGGTGGTGGACCTGCGGGTGACCCTCTTCGACGGCAAGGCGCACAGCGTCGACTCCTCCGACGCCGCGTTCCAGACCGCCGGCGGCCTGGCCCTGCGCGACGCCGCCGAGAAGGGGCAGCCGACGCTGCTGGAGCCGGTCGACGAGGTGACCATCCGGGTACCCGACTCGTCGGTGGGCGCGGTGATGGGCGACCTCTCCGGCCGGCGCGGCCGGGTGCTGGGCACCGAACCGGACCCGGACGCCGAGGGGCGGACGCTGGTCCGCGCCGAGGTGCCCGCCACCGAACTGCTCCGGTACGCGGTCGAGCTGCGCTCGATGACCGCCGGCACCGGCACCTTCCGGCGGGAGTTCGCCCGGTACGAGCCGATGCCCGCCCACCTCGCCGAGCAGATCCGCAAGGAGCACACCGCCCGCTCCTGACCCCCGGGGTCGCCGGCGCGCCGTGCGCGCACTTTCGTGGAAAGTGTGGCCTCCCGGGCGGTGGAGGCCACCCTTTCCGGGAATCTGCGGCCGTCCCGGCGGCGCGGCGAGGTGCGCCGGTCCGTCAGGGCGGGCGGCGGGCACCGGGGGCGGGAACGCCACCGAGGGTGCCCGGGCACGGTGGACGGTCAGCGGGGCACGGCGTAGGCCAGCACGAGCGGGGTGGCCTGCCCCGGCCAGGCGCCGGTCAGGCAGGCGTCGGAGGGAGCCTCGCCGGGTACCGGCCGCCGGATGACGGCCAGCTCGACCGGGTCGGTCCGGATCAGCGTGGGGTCGCCGTCGACCACCTCCCGGAGCGCGCCGACCACCGGCGGTTCGCCCGCGCCGGCCCGGCCGCCGGTCACGGTCATGTTCGGCGGGTGGACCTCCCGGCGCCCGTCCACCTCGAAGTACTCCTCCGCCGGCCCGACGCCGGTCAGCACGGCGGCGGCCAGGGCCGGCGGGTAGACCGGGTCGGCGCAGGCGTCGTACACCCAGCGCGGGCCCAGCACGGAGTGCTCGGTGGTGCCGACCAGCCAGGCGTCGGCACCGGGCAGTGGCGCACCCCGGTAGGTGAGCGGCACCTGCAGGACGGGCCCGTCCCCGACCCGGACGAGCAGGGTCTCGATCCCGACCTCGCCGGCCGGGTCGTCGAAGCGGTAGGTCGCCACCCGGGTGGCGTCGGCGCCCGTCGTACCCGCGAACCACGGGCGGCCGGGCAGCCAGGCGGCGAGCAGGTCGAGCTTCGACGGGCGCAGTTCCGCGCGGTGCAGCAATGCCATGCGGGAGATCGTACTGTCGAAGGAAGGCGCGCCGGCATCTGCCGATCCTGGCGCCGAGGCACTACCGCGGCCTGGAGGAACCATGGGCACGGCGGCGGAACAGCTCAATCGGGCGACGGACGTACCACCGGCGCCCCGCTGGGTGGCACCCACCTTCGCGGTGCTGGCGCTGCTCACCCTGCCCTGGATCGGCTACCTGGCCCTGACGCTGCCCCGGCACGCCGTCATCGTGCACTACCGGGCCGCCTGGGTGGGCTTCGACCTGGGGCTGATGGTGATGCTGGCGTTGACCGCGGTACAGGCCTACCGGGGGCACCGGCAGGTCGCCCTGGCGGCCAGCGCCACCGCGACCATGCTGGTGGTGGACGCCTGGTTCGACGTCATCACCACCCCCGCCGGGCCGGACCTGGCGCTGTCGGTGCTGCTGGCCGCACTGGTCGAGCTGCCGCTGGCCGCGGTCTGCGTCTGGATCGCCGGGCACGGCGACCGGATGGTGGAGCGGCGGCTGCGCCAGCTCACCGTCCGCGCCGCGCTCGCCACCGACCGGGCCGAGGCGGCCGAGCGGACCGCCACCAGTGCGCGTCGCCGGCCGCGCCGCGGCCGGACACGCTGACGGCCGTTACCGACCGACTCCAGCCGCACCAGCACGCTGGCCGGACCCACGACCGTCGGCCCGCCGCGCTCGGGATCAGGCGGGCCAGGCCTTGGCGAGCAGGTCGCGGGTGTCGGCGAGCAGCTGGGGCAGCACCTTCGTCCGGCCGATGACCGGCATGAAGTTCGCGTCCCCGCCCCACCGCGGCACCACGTGCTGGTGCAGGTGGGCGGCGATACCGGCGCCGGCCACCCCGCCCTGGTTCATGCCCACGTTGAAGCCGTGCGCGTTGGAGACGTGGCGGACCACCCGCATGGCGTCCTTGGTGAACGCCGCCAGCTCGGCGGTCTCCGGCGCGTCCAGCTCGGTGTAATCGGCCACGTGCCGGTAGGGGCAGACCAGCAGGTGCCCCGGGTTGTACGGATAGAGATTGAGCACCACGAAGACGTGCTCGCCCCGGGCGACCACCAGGCTCTCGTCCGGCGGCAGGCCGGGGGCCAGGCAGAACGGGCAGCCGGCGGGCTTCTCGTAGCCGCCCTCGGGCCGGTCCTCGCCCGAGATGTAGGTCATCCGGTGCGGCGTCCAGAGCCGTTCCAGCCCGTCCGCCAGGCCATTGTCGGTGCCGTTCTCGAAGTGCCGATCCGCCCCAGTCACAGCGCCGATCCTACGGTCACCGCAGCCCGATCAACCCGGGTGCCTGGTCGCCTGTGCCGAGCACCAGACGCGGCGAATGGCGGTGCCCCGGCATCGGGACTCCGCCATTCGCGGCACGTCACGCCCAGCCGCCGCCGGGCCGGAGATCAGCTCTCCGCCGACGGGCCGGAGTTGGTGCGGGAGTTGACCACGTCGAGCACGTGGGTCACCGCCTCGGCCATCGGCACACCGTTGCGCTGCGAGCCGTCCCGGTAGCGGAACGAGACCGTGCCGGCGGCCACGTCGTCGTCACCGGCGATCACCATGAACGGGATCTTCTGCTGCTGGGCGTTGCGGATCTTCTTCTGCATCCGGTCGGTGCCGGTGTCCACCTGGGCGCGGATCCCCTCGGCGCGCAGCGCGGCCACGAAGCCGTGCAGGTAGTCGGTGTGCTCGTCGCGGATCGGGATGCCGATCACCTGCACCGGGGCCAGCCAGGCCGGGAAGGCGCCCGCGTAGTGCTCGGTGAGCACGCCGAAGAAGCGCTCGATCGAGCCGAAGAGGGCCCGGTGGATCATCACCGGCCGCTGCCGGCTGCCGTCCGCCGCCTGGTACTCCAGCCCGAACCGCTCCGGCTGGTTGAAGTCGACCTGGATGGTGGACATCTGCCAGGTGCGGCCGATCGCGTCCTTGGCCTGCACCGAGATCTTCGGGCCGTAGAAGGCCGCGCCGCCCGGATCCGGCACCAGGTCCAGCCCGGAGGCCTCGGCAGCGCTGCGCAGGGCCTCCGTGGCCTCCGCCCAGTCCTCGTCCGAGCCGATGAACTTCGGCGAGTCGTCCCGGGTGGACAGCTCGAGGTAGAAGTCGTCCAGGCCGTAGTCGCGCAGCAGGTCGAGCACGAAGGTGAGCAGGGTGGTCAGCTCGCCCGGCATCTGCTCGCGGGTGCAGTAGATGTGCGAGTCGTCCTGGGTCAGGCCGCGGACCCGGGTCAGGCCGTGCACCACGCCGGACTTCTCGTACCGGTAGACCGTGCCGAACTCGAAGAGCCGCAGCGGCAGCTCCCGGTACGACCGCCCGCGCGCCCTGAAGATCAGGTTGTGCATCGGGCAGTTCATGGCCTTGAGGTAGTAGTCCGCGCCCTCCAGCTGCATGGGCGGGAACATCGTGTCGGCGTAGTAGGGCAGGTGACCGGAGGTCTCGAAGAGCTGCGCCTTGGTGATGTGCGGGCTGTTGACGAACTCGTACCCGGCCGCCTCGTGCCGGCGACGCGAGTAGTTCTCCAGCTCGCGGCGGATGATGCCGCCCTTCGGGTGGAAGACCGCCAGGCCCGAGCCGATCTCGTCGGGGAAGCTGAACAGGTCCAGGTCCGCGCCGAGCTTGCGGTGGTCGCGCCGAGCGGCCTCCTCCAGCAGCTTCAGGTACGCCTTGAGCTCGTCCCGGGTCGGCCACGCGGTGCCGTACACCCGCTGCAGCTGCGGGTTCTTCTCCGAGCCCCGCCAGTACGCGGCGGCCGAGCGCATCAGCTTGAACGCGCCGATCAGCCGGGTGTTCGGCAGGTGCGGGCCGCGGCACAGGTCCGACCAGCAGACCTTGTCCTCGGCGGCGGCGAGGTTGTCGTAGATGGTCAGCTCGCCGCCGCCCACCTCCATCACCTGCGAGGAGTCGAGCCCCTCCCCCTTGACGTCGATCAGCTCCAGCTTGAACGGCTCGTTGGCCAGCTCGGCCCGGGCCTCGTCCAGGCTGTTGAAGCGGCGCCGGCGGAACCGCTGCCCGGACTTGACGATCTCCTGCATCCGCTTCTCGAGCTTGGCCAGGTCGTCCGGCTGGAACGGCTTGTCGACCTGGAAGTCGTAGTAGAAGCCGTTCTCGATCGGCGGCCCGATGCCGAGCTTGGCCTCGGGGAAGACGTCCTGCACCGCCTGGGCGAGCACGTGCGCGGTCGAGTGGCGCAGCACGTTCAGCCCGTCCGGCGAGTCGAGGCTCACCGGCTCGACGGCGGTCTCCTCCGCCGGCTTCCAGTCCAGGTCACGCAGCACGCCCTGGGGGTCGCGGACCACCACGATCGCCTTCGGGCCCGTGGTGGGCAGCCCGGCCGCCGCCACCGCGTCGGCCGCCGTCGTCCCGGCGGCGACGACGACGGGGTCGGCCACGACGGGGGTACGGGGTGCGGACACGGTGACTCCTGTCGTCGATGGGTTCGAACGTGCCGGGTACCGGCCCCTGCGATGCTATCGGTCGCCCTTTCCGCACCGTCGGCGACGCCGCGCTGTCCCGATCCGTGGCCTGGGCGGCGGCGCGGGGCTGGCTGCTCAGCCGCCGGCGGCGCGGGCCCACCGCGCCCCGCCCCACCGCGCGGCCCGCTCTCGACGCGGAGTGAGACGACACATTCCCCGAAAGAGCGGCCTCCGGACGCCAGCAAGGGCCACGTTCCGCGAAAGTGAGCGAACCTTGCACGGGCGGATGGGCGCCAGGCCCGGATCTTGGGAGCGCGTGGGTGCGGGTGGGGTCAGATGTGGGCGGGGAGCCAGTCGGGCAGGGGTTCGCGGGCGGCGAGCCAGCCGTCCGGCACCCCGCCCGGCGTGCCGATCCCGGTGTACGCGGCCACCACCCCGCCGACGATCGCCGCCGTGGTGTCCACATCCCCGCCCGCCTCGACGCAGACCCGGATCGCGGTCGGGTAGTCGCCGAGGTGGGTGGCGGCGACCCAGAGGGTGAACGGGACGGTGTCCTGCGCGGTGACCCGGGAGCCGTTGCCGAGCGCGTCGACCACCGCGGCGGCCGACTGGCCGAGCAGCTTGGCGGCCCGGCGTACGCCCTGGTGGACCTCGCCGGCCGGATCCAGGGCGCCGGCCACCGCATTGAGCAGCCGGGCCGGTTCGGGGCGGTCCCCGTCGAGCCGGGCCCGGGCGGCCAGCGAGGCGGCCACCGCCACCGCGACCGCCCCGGCGATCCCCTCCGGGTGGGCGTGCGTCACCTCGGCGGAGGCGCGGGCCTGGTCGGCGGCGCGGCGGATCGAGTCGGCGTACCAGGCGCCGAGCGGGGCGACCCGCATGGCGGCGCCGTTGCCGCAGGAGCCCTGCCCTGCGAACGCGGACGCGGCGGCCACCGGCCAGGGCGTACCGGTGCGGATCAGCCGCAGGATGGCCACCGCGCCCGGACCGTAACCGCGGTACGGCTCGCAGTGCTCGGCGAAGGCGAGCGCCAGCGCGTCCGGGTCGATCCGCCCGGTGCCGCCCAGCGCGGCCACCACGGAACAGGCCATCTCGGTGTCGTCGGTCCAGGGCCACGGCGGCGTGGGCAGCCGGCCGGCGGCGAGGTCCGCGGGGTGCCGCCAGGGGACGAAGAACTGGGAGCCGAGGGCGTCGCCGACCGACAGGCCGGCGAGGGCGTCGCGGGCGAGCGCCAGACGAGTGTCGGGGAAGAGGGTGAACGTCATCGTCGTCCCAGCTTGCCCGGTTCCCAGATGCGCCGCAACGCGATCAACTTGCCACGCCGAGTACGGTGCTGACGTGGCAACCGTCCTCCTGGTCGAAGACGATCACGTCGTACGCGGCGCCATGCTGCGCTCCCTCACCGACCGGGGGCACGCCGTGCACGCCGTCGGCACGGCGCTGGACGCACTGCGCCGGGTCGCCGCCGAGACACCCGACCTGGTCGTGCTCGATCTCGGCCTGCCCGATCTGGACGGCTCGGACGCGCTGCGGATGCTGCGCGGGATCACCGACGTGCCGATCATCATCGCCACCGCGCGGGACGACGAGCAGTCCGTGGTACGCCTGCTGCGGGCGGGCGCCGACGACTACATGGTCAAGCCGTTCACCGGCGCTCACCTGGACGCCCGGATCACCACGGTGCTCCGCCGGGCGGGCCGGGCCAGCCGTACCGTCCAGCCAGCCGTGCAGACCGTGGGTGGCCTGCGGGTGGACGTCGGCGAGCGCAGCGCGGTGCTGGACGGGGAGCCGCTGGCCCTGACCCGTAAGGAGTTCGACCTGCTGGCGTATCTCGCCGCGCGTCCCGGCCGGGTAGTGTCCCGGCGCGAACTCTTGGAGGAGGTATGGCGGCAGCCTTCGGTCGGCGAGGACCAGACCATCGACGTTCACCTATACTGGCTGCGCCGCAAAATGGGCGAGTCCGCAGCGAAGCCGCGCTACCTGCGCACCGTGCGGGGGGTCGGCTTCCGGCTGGTGGCGCCGGACTGAGGCCGGCGCTGGCCTGGCTCACGGCCGGCATGTGCAGCCTCGTCGCGCTCGCCTTCCTCATTCCGCTCGGGATCACCCTCGGCGACCAGGCGCGCGACGACAAGCTGGCCGACGCGGCCCGGCGCAGCGCCCTGGTCACGGGCGCGCTCGCGGCCAGCACCGACCCGGAGGTGGTCCGGCGGGCGGTGGCGGCGGCCGGCGACGAGCGCACGCCACGGCCGGTCGTACACGGGATCGACGCGGACGAGTCCGGCGGCCGGGCCGACGCCACGGCGCTGGACCGGGCCGGCGCCGGGCGCCGCTCGGTGGTCACCGACGTGCCCGGCGGCGTGCTGCGGCTGGACCCGGTGGTGCTCGGCGACAAGATCGCGGTGGTGGAGGTCTTCGTCCCCGAGACGGTGCTCGACGAGGGCTACGTCGAGCGGTGGCTGCTGCTGTTCGCGGTGGCCGTGGCGCTGGTCGGGGCCGCGGTGATCGTGGTCGACCGGGTGGCCGCCCGCGCGGTGGACGCCACCGGCGAACTGGTCAAGGCGGCGCTCGCGGTCGGCGACGGTGACCTCGGGGCACGGGTCGACCCGACCGGCCCGCGGGAGCTGGCCGAGGCCGGGCACGCGTTCAACCGGATGGCGGAGCGCCTGGTCGCGCTCCGCGCCGACGAGCGCGAACTCGTCGCCGACCTGTCCCACCGGCTGCGTACCCCGCTGACCGCGCTGCGACTCGACGCCGAGGCGCTGGAGTCCGACGACACCAGCATCGGCACGTTCAGCGCGGCGGAGCTGGACCGCCGCCGGGGCATCCGGCGGATCCGCCAGGCGATCGCCACGCTGGAGGGCGAGGTCGACCAGCTGATCAAGACGACCCGCAAGGCGGTCAGCCAGGAGACCGGCCCGGCCACCTGCGACGCCAGCGAGGTGGTCCGGGACCGGATGATCTTCTGGGCGGCGCTGGCCGGCGACCAGAACCGCCCGCACCGGGTGGTCGGGGCGCAGCTGCGCATCCCGGTCCCGGTGCCCCGGGCCGAGCTGGCCGCCGCGCTCGACGCGGTGATCGGCAACGTCTTCCGCTACACCCCACAGGGCACCGCCTTCGAGGTGGCGGTCAGCCGGCGGGACGGGTGGGTGGCGCTGCGCATCGACGACGCCGGCCCGGGCATCGCCAACCCCGACCGGGCGCTGCGCCGAGGCGCCAGCGACCAGGGCTCCACCGGGCTGGGGCTGGACATCGCCAAGCGGGTGGCGCTGCAGGCCAACGGGTCGGTCAGCATCGACCGGGCTCGGCTCGGCGGGGCCAGCGTGGTGATGCTGCTCGCCGACCCCGAGGCGACGCCCCGGCCGGTCAACCGGTTCGGCCTGGTGGGGCGGATGGCGCGGGACGCCCGGGAGCAGAAGAGCGGCCGCCGCTGGCGGCGCGCGCGCTGAGGCGCTGGTTGTGCGCCGGCGCAAGTCTTCCTTAGGACTGGATTAACGGCGGTCGACGTGCCCTCGTCGGCTGCCAGGATCAGAAGCCGAACCCATCAGTTCCGTCGGCCGGGACGCCCCGTCACACCATCCGGCCGGTGGGGCCGTGCGCGCGGCGGGAGTCGGTCCCCCCACATCCGCTCCCGTCGCGCGCCACTCCCCGTCGCCTCGCACCGCACCCCGGCTTGACCTGACCGCGGCCGGTGCGCTCAGCGCATCGCGGTCGCCAGGTACGCGTCGATCTCGCCGCTGATCCGGGCCTGCTCCGTGGGCTCCAGGAACGCGGCGGTGACCGCGTTACGGGCCAGCGCGGCGAGCCCGTCCGGGCCGAGGTGCAGCAGCCGGGCGGCGACCGCGTACTCGTCGTTGAGGGTGGTGCCGAACATGGGCGGGTCGTCGGAGTTGACGGTGACCAGCACCCCGGCCTCGACGAACTGCGGCAGCGGGTGCTCCTCGATGCTCGCCACCGCCCGGGTGCGGACGTTGGAGGTGGGGCACACCTCCAACGGGATCTGCCGCTCGGCCAGGTAGGTGAGCAGCTCCGGGTCGAGCACGGCGGAGACGCCGTGGCCGATCCGCTCCGCGCCCAGCTCCCGCAGCGCGTCCCAGACGGTCTCCGGGCCGGTGGTCTCGCCGGCGTGCGGCACCGAGCGCAGCCCGGCCGCCCGGGCCTGGTCGAAGTACGGCTTGAACTGCGGCCGCGGCACCCCGATCTCGGGCCCGCCCAGGCCGAAGCTGATCAACCCGTCCGGCCGCTGCTCCAGCGCGATCCGCAGGGTCTCCTCGGCGGCCGGCAGCCCCGCCTCGCCGGGGATGTCGAAGCACCAGCGCAGCGCGATGCCGAAGTCCGCCTCGGCCCGCTTGCGGGCGTCCTCGATCGCCTCGCAGAACGCCGGCGCCGGGATCCCCCGCCGCACGTGCGAGTACGGCGTCACGGTCAGCTCGGCGTACCGGACCTGCTGCCGGGCCAGTTCGCGGGCCACCTCGTGGGTCAGGATCCAGACGTCCTCGGGGTCGCGGATCAGGTCCACGACGCTGAGGTAGACCTCGATGAAGTGGGCGAAGTCGCGGAAGGCGAAGTAGTCGGCGAGCCGCTCCGGGTCGGCCGGGACCGGGCTGCGCCCCTCGTGCCGGGCGGCCAGCTCGGCGACGATCCGGGGCGAGGCGGAGCCGACGTGGTGCACGTGCAGCTCCACCTTGGGCAGTCCGGCGATGAACGTGGGCAGGTCGGTCACAGATTCTCCTCGCTGCGGGCGCCGGTACGGGCGACCACGAAGATCCGGCGGAACGGGAAGTACACCTGACCCTGCCGCACCGGGTACGCCTGCGCGAGCCGCACCCCGAGCTCGGCGCGGAAGTCGGCCCAGCCGGCGGCGTCGAGCGCGGCCCGGACCGGGCGCAGCGCCGTCCCATCCATCCAGCTCAGCACCGGGTGGTCCGCGCCGGCGGCGGCGGGAAGCAGGTGCACGTAGGTAGTTTCCCAGGCGTCGACCGCGCAGCCCGCACCGGCCAGCAGCGCGGCGTAGTCGACCGGGTCGTCGACGGGCGCCTCGCGCAGCAGCGGGGCGAGCGTGTCCCGCCACCGGTCCCGCCCGGCCACCTCGCGCAGCGCGCGGTGCGACGGGGCGGCGAAGTTGCCGGGCACCTGGAACGCCAGCCAGGCCCACGACGGCAGCTCGGCTGCCCAGCGGACGAGCAACTCCTGGTGGCCGGGCACCCACTGGAGCACCGCGTTGCAGACGACCACGTCGACGTCAGGCTCTGGGCGCCAGGAGCGCACGTCCCCGACCGCGAAGGACAGCGACTCGGCCAGGGTGCCGGTCGCCGCCAGGCTGCGGACCCGGCTCTGGGCGCGGGCCCGCGCGATCATCTCCGCGGAGGAGTCCAGGCCGGAGATCCGGCTGTCCGGCCAGCGGCCGGCGAGGGTCGCGGTCAAGGTGCCCGGGCCGCAGCCGAGGTCGACGACCGCGCGGGGCCGCTCCGCCGGGACCCGGGCCAGCAGGTCGTGGAACGGCCGGGACCGCTCGTCGCCATAGCGCAGGTAGGTGCTGGGATCCCACATGACGGCCTCCAAACCGTACGTACGTCTTGTTAGACCCTACGGCCCGCCGCGAGAACCGGCAAGCCGCTCACTAGGCTCTCCGGCGTGGAACAGCGCAGCTTCGACCGGCTCGGCCGGCAGGTGGGCATCGTCGGACTCGGCGCCTGGCAGCTCGGCGCCGACTGGGGTGAGGTCAGCGAGAGCGCGGCGATGGCCGTCCTCGCCGCCGCCGTGGACGCCGGGGTCACCTTCCTGGACACCGCCGACGTGTACGGCGACGGCCGCAGCGAGCAGCTGATCGGCCGGTTCCTGCGCGAGCGCCCCGGGCACGGGCTGACCGTGGCCACCAAGATGGGCCGGCGGGTGCCGCAGACGCCGGAGGCGTACACCCTGGACAACTTCCGGACCTGGACCGACCGGTCCCGGGCCAACCTCGGGGTGGACACCCTCGACCTGGTGCAGTTGCACTGCCCGCCCACCGCGGTCTTCGCCGACGACCGGGTCTTCGACGCGCTGGACACCCTGGTCGCCGAGCAGCGCGTCGCCGGGTACGGAGTCAGCGTCGAGACCTGCGACCAGGCGCTCACCGCCATCGCCCGCCCCGGGGTGGCCAGCGTGCAGATCATCCTCAACGCGGTCCGGCACAAGCCCCTGGACCGGGTGCTGCCCGCCGCCGCGGCGGCCCGGGTCGGCGTCATCGCCCGGGTGCCGCTGGCCAGCGGCCTGCTCTCCGGGCGGTACGACGAGCACACCACCTTCCCCGCGAACGACCACCGCACCTTCAACCGGCACGGCGAGTCGTTCGACGTCGGCGAGACCTTCTCCGGAGTGGACTACGATCTCGGCCTGGCCGCCGTACGCCGGCTCGTGCCGCTGGTCGGCGCCGACCGCACAATGGCCCAGTTCGCGCTCCGCTGGATCCTCGACCAGCCCGGCGTCACCGTGGTCATCCCCGGCGCGCGCAACGCCGAGCAGGCCCGGCGCAACGCCGCCGCGGCCGACCTGCCGCCGCTGACCGAGGGGGAGCTGGCCGCCGTCCGCGAGACCTACGACGAGCTGATCCGGCCGCAGGTGCACGGGCGGTGGTGACCCGGCCCGTGGGCGGCGTCGGCGCGGCGTCGCCGCGGACCGCCGCCGGCGGGCATCCTGGAGTCGGGCGGGCGTCGTCGGAGGGGGAACGATGAAAGGCTGGTTCCGGCTCACCCTGGGGCTGCTGGCCGTCGTGCTGGGTGCGGTCTGGACGCTGCAGGGACTGGGCTACGTGGACGGCAGCATGATGACCGGCGAACGGATCTGGGTGGTCATCGGCCCGATCGTCGTCCTGATCGGACTCGTCGTGCTCTGGTACGGGTTGCGGGCCCGGCGCCGGCGTACCTGAATCCGAGGAACGCGTCCAGATGCGGAAAGCCCCGCGTCCCGGAAGCGGGAAGCGGGGCTTCGTGCCGGCCGGCGCGGCCGGCAATTCGTCGCTCAGAGGGGGCGGACCTGCTCGGCCTGCGGACCCTTCTGACCCTGGGCGATCTCGAACTCCACCCGCTGGTTCTCCTCCAGCGTGCGGTAGCCGCTGGACTGGATGGCCGAGAAGTGGACGAACACGTCAGCACCCCCGCCGTCGACGGTGATGAAGCCGAAGCCCTTGTCAGCGTTGAACCACTTCACGGTTCCCTGCGCCATGTGTATCTCCTTCTAAAACTGGCGGCCGAGCACGCCGTGCGGCCGGTTGGCCGTTTTCGAGCAGCGGTGCCTGAGGCGGCCCCCGGTGAAGGAGACTTCTCTCAACCCACGCGTCTCGCAACAGCGTGAGACAGCAAACCACGTACGCAAAAACTCTGCACAGCCTACCCGACGAAATTCTCCGACATGTGACCTGACGGTTGTCAAAGGTCCACTGGCCGGGCTGTGCGAGCCGTGCGAAAGGCCCCCTTTCCGCGCTGGCGAAAAGAGGGCCTGCCGTGCGTAACTGATCAGTCGGGCCAGTGGCCGGTGAGCCGGCGTACGCCGACCGCCCCGCCCCGGGCCACCGCCGAGTGGACGACCGCGAAGATGGCCCCCTGCAACGCCGCGGCGACCAGGATCTCGCCCCAGCCCCGCTCCTCGTCGGTGGCGCTCGGCGCGTCGCCCTCGCCCGCCGTGATCCGCCAGACCTGCCGGAAGATGGCCCCGGCGACCGTACCGGCGGCCACCCCGAGCAGCACCCCGACGGGCTTGTACGCCACCTTGCCGATCCTGTTGCTCACCTACGCCTCCCGCGCACGATCAGCAGCACCACCACGGTCGCCACCGCGCCGGCCGCGACGGCCGCCCAGGGCGCGACCGCCCTGCCCTTCCCGGACGTCCGGGCCCGGGCGATCCGGGCCTTCCCGGCCGCCTGCTCCCGGGCGAACCGGGACTTCGCCGTCGCCTGCCCGCGCACCCGGGCCACGGCCTGGGCGGCCTGCTCGCGCACGCGCCCCTTCGCCTGCTCGGCAGACTCCCGCAGCCGGGCCTTCACGTCGGCCCGGGCGGCCAGCAGCTCCATCGTCTCACCGAGTTCCACCCGCGTGCGGCGGATCTCCTCACGGAGCGCCTCCACATCGCCGCGTCCGTTGCCGGTCATCCCCGTCTCCCGTCCTTTACCGCGGCGGCGACGGTGTCGACGTCCGCCCGGACACTGCGGACCGTCGCCTCCGGCACCGGTGGGACGGCACGGCTGACCTGCGTCTTGCCGACCAGGGCGAGAATCCCCGCGAGCAGGAAGAGCGCCACCGCCACGATCAGGGCGGCCAGCCACGCGGGCAGGACCAGCGCCAGCGCCAGGATCACCGTGGCGACCAGCGCCCCCGCGCCGTAGAGGGCCATCACCCCGCCGCCGCCGAACAGGCCGATCCCGATGCCGGCGTGCTTGCCCTTGCGGGTGAGTTCCACCCGGGCCAGCGCCAGTTCGTCCCGGACCAGGCGGGAGACCTGCTCGGTGGCCCGCTGGATGAGCTCCGCGGTGGACGGCTCGCTCCCGTTCCGGGACGTGCTGCGACTCGCGACGTCAGCCATGCTGTCCTCCTTTCATCATCCCCGCGCTGTATGCCCGGAGTCGCCGCCCGTCAATCCTGCGCGGAGAACGGCCGGTCGGCCCGGCCGCGCACCACCGGGCGTCGGGCCGCCGGGATGGCGAACCCGAGCCGGGGCGTGCGCCGCGGGTCCCCCGAAACGCGCCGGACAAACGCAGCGGGCGGAATGTCTTGCGCGGAGGCGAGGCCCCGGTGGCTGCCCCCTGGCACCGCGGTCGCCGCCTGCAGACGCGCGGGAGCCCCGGCGCCGGGGCTCGGGGCGGTCCGGTCAGCGGTGAGCGTCGACGGGTTCCTCCGGGCCGACGAAGACCTCGCTGCGGGCCTCGCCGTCGTCGCTGCCGCCGAAGACCCGCGCGTCGTCGGGCACGTCTTCGGGCAGCCGGGGGGCCGGTCGCCGGGACCGCACCGCCTGCCACGGCAGCGCGCCGGAGGCGTCGCCCACCTCGGTACGCAGCCGGGGCAGCGCGGCCGGGCGCTGGTCGCGTACCCAGGCCACCAGGTGCTCGCGGACCAGGCAGCGCAGGTCCCACAGGCTGCCGGCGTCGGCGGCGCTGACCAGGGCCCGCACCTTGACCATGCCGCCGGTGGCATCGGTCACCTGGAGTACGCAGACCCGGCCGTCCCACAGCTCGGTGCTCTCGCAGAGCCGGCGCAGCTCCTCCCGCATCGCCTGGACCGGGATCGCCCAGTCCACGTCGAACTCGGCGGTGCCGAGCACCGCCGCCTCGGTACGGGTCCAGTTCTGGAACGGGGTACGGGTGAAATAGGAGGTGGGCAGGATCAACCGCCGGTCGTCCCAGATCTGCACCACCACGTAGCTGAGGGTCAGCTCCTCGATCCGGCCCCACTCCCCCTCGACCACCACCACGTCGTCGAGGCGTACCGCGTCGCTGAAGGCGAGCTGGAGGCCGGCGAAGACGTTGCCCAGCAGGCTCTGGGCGGCCAGCGCGGCGACCGCGGCCGCCACACCGGCGGAGGTCAGCACGCCGGCGCCGATGCCCCGGACCGCGGGGAACGTCATCAGCATGACGCCCACGGTCAGGATGACGATCACCGCGATGGTGAGCCGGCGGAGCATCACCACCTGGGTCCGCACCCGGCGGGCGTGCCGGTTGTTCGGCACGTCCACCCGGAACCGGGCCAGCGCGGTGTCCTCGATCACCACCAGCAGCGAGGCGACCAGCCAGGCCGCGGCGACGATCAGGGCCAGCACCAGGACGTGCAGGACGACCTGACGCCACGGGCTGCCGACCGCGTACAGGGTGCCGAAGCGGACGGCGAGCTGCCCGGCGAACACGGTCGCGGCCACCTGGAACGGGCGGTGCGAGTGCTCGGTGAGCTCGGTCATCAGCACCGAGCGCCGGCCCAGCCGGCGGGCCACCCGGTGCACCACCTCGACCAGCAGCAGAGCGGCCGCCGCCGCGGCGAGCGCGGCGACGGCCGTTCCGACGTAGCTCTGCACGGATCTCTCTCCCTCCGGGCATGCTCGGGCAAAGGGCCCATAATGCCCGACGACCCCGGTATCGACCAGGATCAGACCCGCCGGTATCGGGACTGGAGGAAGCAGTAGACGCCGAAGGCGGCGATGCCGAGCGCCGCGAGGGTGAGCAGCACCGGTCCGTACGACTGGTCCCGCAGGATACGCAGGGCGGCGTCGAGGCCGCGGGCCTTCGCCGGGTCGTACTTCACCGCGGCCACCACGATCAGCAGGCCGGCGACGGCGAAGACCGCGCCCCGGGCGCCGTACCCGGCCATGCCGAGGCGGCGGGCCAGGGTGTGCGCCCTCGGGGTCAGCTGCCCGATCTTGAGATTGCGCTCGAACTTCTTCTTCAGCCCGTACCCGATCATGCCGACGCCGACGGCGGCGAGCACCAGGCCGGCCAGGCCGACCACCCAGCGGCCGCCGGTGCCGGCCATCAGCTTCGCGGTGAGCGCCTGCTGCTGGTCGGCTGCGTTGGCGCTGGCGTCCTGGAAGACCTTGACGGCGGTCCAGGCCAGCCAGCCGAAGACGACGGTACGCACCACGGACGCGATCCGCTCGAAGAGGCGGTCCCGGCCGCGCAGGCTCCGGTGGCCGATGGCCGCCTCGAACGCCTGCCAGATCGCCATGGCGAACAGGCCGATCGCGATCGCCACCAGCAGGAACTTGCCGAGCGGCTGGGCTCCCAGGGTGCGCAGGGCGCCGTTCTGGTTGCCCTCCTCACCGGAGTGACCGAAGGCGATCTGGAGCGCGAGCCAGGCGAAGAGGAGGTGCAGGATCCCGTAGCCGACGAAGCCGGCCCGGGTCAACAGTTCGAGCCACCGGCTGTTGGCGGCCCGGACGGCGGTGGCGCCGGCGTTCCGGGTGAGTGACATGGCGGCACAATCTCCCGCCGCCATGATCTCCAAACGTCGGCCACCACCGCCCGTGGCCGCGGGTCAGCCGTTGGGGTTACGGGCCACCCGGATGGCGACCTGGTCGGCGGTGACGCTGTCCAGGCTCACCTGGAAGCCGCCGGCCTCGGTGGCCTGCTGGCCGGTGGTGAGCGAGAGCTGCTCCCCGGCCACCTCCACGGTCACCTGGTCACCCTGGACGCCGACCAGCTTGGCCTCGACGCCGAGGATGCTGGCGCTGGCCTCGACGCCCCGGTCGAAGGTGACCGTGCAGGCGTCCAGGCCGCAGTCGGTGTCGGCGCCCTCGGAGCTGCAACCGGCCAGCAGCGCGACGCCGAGCGCGAGGCCGGCCAGCAGGCCGCCGGCGCGGCGGACGGGGGTCAGTGCGGGGGAAACGTGTCGGTTCGTCACCGTGCCAAGGGTACGAGACGATCGCCACGCCGCCACCGGCGTGTGATCGTTTCCGGCGGGCGTTAGGGTCCCGCCATGCCGTTCGACATCGCCCGCACCCGGGCCGCCTACCCCGCGCTGACCGAGGGCTTCGCCCACTTCGACGGTGCCGGCGGCACCCAGACCGCCCAGCCGGTGATCGCCGCGGTCGCCACCGCGATGCGGGCCGCGACGGGCAACCGGAGCAGCGCCTTCGTGCCCGGTCGGCGGTCGCTGGAGCTGGTCGCCGCCGCCCGCTCGGCGGTGGCGGACCTGCTCGGCGCGCAGGCTGAGGGGGTGGTGCTCGGGCCGAGCGCCACGGCGCTGACGTACACCCTGGCGCGGACGCTCGGCGCGGGCTGGCGCCCGGGCGACGAGGTGGTCGTCTCCCGGCTGGACCACGACGCCAACGTCCGGCCGTGGGTGCAGGCGGCCGAGGCCGCCGGGGCAACCGTGCGCTGGGCCGAGTTCGACCCGGCGACCGGCGAGCTGCCCGCCGGCCAGTACGCCGACCTCGTCGGCGAGCGCACCCGACTGGTCGCGGTGACCGCCGGCAGCAACGCCATCGGCACGGTGCCCGACGTCGCGGCGATCGCCAAGACCGCGCACGCGGCCGGCGCGCTGGTCTGCGTGGACGGAGTCCACGCGGTGCCGCACGGCCCCACCGACCTGACCTCGCTCGGCGCGGACTTCCTGGTCACCAGCGCCTACAAGTGGTCGGGGCCGCACCTGGCGGCGATGGTCGCCGACCCGGACCGCTGGGCGACGCTGCGGCCGGCGAAGCTGCTGCCCTCCTCCGACGCGGTCCCGGATCGGTTCGAGTACGGCACGCCGAGCTTCCCGCTGCTGGCCGGGGTGGCCGCCGCGGTGGACCACCTGGCCACCCTGGACCCCACGGCGACCGGCAGCCGCCGGGACCGGGTCCGGGCCGGGCTGGCCGCCGCCCAGGCCCACGAGGAGACGGTCTTCGAGCGGCTGCTCGCCGGCCTGGCCGAGCGGCCGGCGGTCACCGTGTACGGCTCCCCGGCCCGGCGCTGCCCCACCGTGTCGTTCCGGCTGGCCGGGCTGGGCCCGGCGGAGACGGCGGCGGCGCTGGGCGCGGCCGGCGTCTGCCTCTCCTCCGGCGACTACTACGCCTACGAGTACTTCCGCACCATGGGGTTGCGGGACAGTGGCGGCGCGGTCCGGGCCAGCGTCTACCACTACAACACGGCCGAGGAGGTGGACCGGTTGCTGGCCGAACTGGACCGGCTGGCCGACGCCGGGGAGACAATGGCCGGGTGAGCTATCTGGTCGAGGACGACCCCGCCAAGCGTCGGTTCGAGATCCTGGTCGACGACGCGCTGGCCGGGTTCACCGCGTACCTGCCGCGCAACGGCGTGCTGGTCCTGACGCACACCGAGGTGGACGAGCGCTACCGGGGCATGGGCGTGGGCGCGGCGCTGGTCCGGGGCACCCTGGACCAGCTCCGCGAGCGCGGCGACCGCATCGTGCCGCAGTGCGCCTTCGTCGCCAGGTTCATCGAGCGCCATGCCGAGTACGCCGACCTGGTGGTCGCCGCGCCGTAGGCCCCGGCCGGGTGGCGGCCGGCCCGGCCACGCCCGGATCAGCGGGTGCCGGCGAGGAGTTCGGCGGCGGCGTACCCGGCCGCCCGGGTGGCGCCGTGGGTGGCCACGTGCACCGCGCCGGTGACCAGCTCGGGGACGCCCAGCTCGACCACCACCGCGTCGGGGCGGGCCGCCAGCGCGCGGTCCACCGCCGCCCGCATCCAGTCGTGCCGGTGCAGGTCCCGCACCACCAGCACCAGGGGGCGGCCGACCGCCCCGCCGGCCGGGTCGGCCGGGGTGTCGCCCTCGGCGTACCGGACGGTGGTGGTGCCGGCGACGAGCGCGGTCAGCGGTGCGGCGATCCCCCACGGGGTCTCCGCGCCGATGGCGATGTTGCGGGGCGGGGCGAACTCCACCACGTGCGCCGGGCCGGCCAGCGGTAGCACCCCGGCCCCGGCCGCCCCGGTGACCACGCGCACCGCCCGGCGCGCGGCGGCCAGCCCGATCGCCGAGCCGTTGCCGGCGTGGGCCACCGGCGGCCGGTCGGCGCGGGCGGCGACCGTCCAGGCGGCGAGCTGGCCGACCCGCTTCGCCGCCTCGGCCAGGCGCTCCTCGGGCAACTGGCCGGCCACCACGGCGGCGACGATGGCGTCGCGCAGCTCCGCCGCGTCCGCCTCGGCGGCCCGCTCCCCACCCACGCAGATGGCGTCCGCCCCGGCGGCGAGGGCGCGCACGGCCGCCCCGGCGAAGCCGTAGCGGTCGGCGACCGCCCGCATCTCCACCGCGTCGGTCACCACCACCCCCTGGAAGCCCAGCTCATCGCGGAGCAGCCCGCCGAGGATCCGGGGGCTCAGGGTGGCCGGCAGCTCCGGGTCCAGCGCCGGCACCAGCAGGTGCCCGGTCATCACCGCCTGCGCCCCGGCGGCCACCGCCGCCCGGAACGGGGCCAGCTCGACCGCGTCCAGCCGGGCCCGGTCGCCGTCGATGCGGGGCAGGTCGTGGTGCGAGTCGACGTGGGTGTCGCCGTGACCGGGGAAGTGCTTGGCGCAGGCGGCCACCCCGCCGGCTTGGAGTCCGCGTACCCAGGCGGCGGTGTGCCGGGCCACCAGGGCCGGGTGGGCGCCGAACGAGCGGACCCCGATGACCGGGTTGGCCGGGTTGGAGTTGACGTCGGCGTCCGGGGCGTAGTTGAGGCCGACTCCCAGGGCGGCCAGCTCGGCGCCCAGGTCGCGGGCGACCTCCTCGGTCAGCTTCGGGTCGTCGACCGCGCCGAGGGCGAAGTTGCCGGGTCGCGAGCTGCCCCGGGCGGACTCGATCCGGGTGACGTCCCCCGCCTCCTCGTCGATCGCGACGATCACGTCGGGCCGCTCGGCACGCAGCGCCGCGGTCAGGCGGGCGAGCTGATCGTGGTCGACGACATTGCGGGCGAAGAGGACCACCGAGCCGAGCCCTGCGCCGAGCCACCGGCGGATCCAGGCCGGCGGGGTGGTGCCGACGAATCCGGGTTGCAGGACGGCCGCGGCGAGACCCGCCAGGTCTCCGGTCGCTCCCTCGATCCGCGCGCTCACACGTACCCCCGTCTCCCCCACGACCCGCCGCCTCCGGCGGTGGTGTCATGGTCACATCGCCTCCCGAAATAGTCAACAATCCTTACTGTTAGCGCCTGGCGCACCCCGGCACGCCATGGGAGAGTGCGACCATGCACCCCGCGCTGCTCGCCGACGCCACCACCGCCGCGGACATTCCCGGCGTACGCCTGCTCGGCCTGATGGTGGGCGGCGTGCTCCTGCTGCTCGCCATCCGCGCGATGTTCCGCCGCTGATCGCCGGAGCCCGCGGCGTTCGCGCGCCAGCTTCCCGGGTACGGCTCTCGTCGTCCGTACGGTGCGCCCGGCACCCGGCGAGGGAGATGTGATGAAGATCGGCTACTTCCTGTCCAGCGAGGAGTACGGCCCGGCGGAACTGCTCGCGCAGGCACGCGCCGCCGAGCAGGCCGGCTTCGCGGCGCTGTGGATCTCCGACCACTACCACCCCTGGCTCGACGTGCAGGGCCAGAGCTCCTTCGTCTGGTCCACGATCGGCGCGCTCAGCCAGGTCTGCTCGCTGCCGGTGACCACCGCGGTCACCTGCCCGATCATGCGAATCCACCCGGCGCTGATCGCCCAGGCCGCGGCCACCAGCGCGGTGCTGCACTCAGGCCGGTTCGTGCTCGGCGTCGGCACCGGCGAGGCGCTCAACGAGCACATCCTCGGCGGCCCCTGGCCGCAGCTCGACCTCCGGTTGGCGATGCTGGAGGAGGCGGTCGAGGTGATGCGCAAGCTGTGGCGCGGCCGGTTCGTCAACCACTACGGCGAGCACTACACGGTGCAGCACGCCCGGATCTACACGTTGCCGGACACTCCCCCGCCGGTCTACATGTCCGGCTTCGGTCCGAAGTCGATCGACCTGGCCGCCCGGATCGGCGACGGCTACATCAGCACCAAGCCCGACGCCGACCTGGTCCGCCGGTTCCGGGACGGCGGCGGCGGCGACAAGCCGTGCCAGGCCGGCTTCAAGGCGGCGTACGCCGAGAGCGAGGACGAGGGCGCTCGGCTCGCGTACGAGAAGTGGCCGAACGAGGCAATGCCCGGCGAGCTGTCCCAGGTGCTCCCCTCGCCGCGGCACTTCGAGCAGGCCGCGCAGCTGGTCAAGCCGGAGATGATGAAGCAGTCGTTCGTCTGCGGCAAGAACCCGGACGCCCACCTGGAGATGATCGACAAGTTCGCCAAGGCCGGCTACGACGAGCTCTACGTGACCAACACCGGCCCGCACTGGCAGGGCCTGCTCGACCTCTACCAGCGCGACGTGCTGCCCCGGCTGCGCTGAGCCGGGGGCGGACACGCGACGACATGCCGGCATGATGACGCACCCGATCAACCCGGCGTCCGCCCCGGACCGTCCCGTGCCCCCGCTCGATCGCCGGGCAGGACGCCGTGCAGCAGGGTGGCGACCAGCGCGTCCACCAGCTCGGCCGGGGGCTCCGGCGGCGGTCCGGACGGGTCGAGCAGCCGGCCGAGGACCAGGTCGTGGCAGACGCCGACGACCAGCGTGGCGACCGCCTCCGGGCTGGCCGAGGCCGCCACCCGGCCGAGCCGCCGCTCGGCGTGGACGTAACCGGCGAGTTCCGTCCGCAGGCCCTGACCGCCGGCCAGCGGGGTGGGCAGGTCACCCAGGCGGGCCAGCAGTTTCGGCTGGGTGGTCAGCCCGGCGAAGGCCGGCAGGATCGCCGCGTGCAGCGCCAGCGCCCGCGCCAGGTACGCGCGCAGGTTCGCCGCGACGGTCCCCTCCCCCGGGCGGGGAGCCGCACCGTCCAGCTCCGCCTCGACCGCCCGCACGTGCGCGTGCAGCGCGTACGCGAGCAGTTCCTCCTTGTCGGCGAAGTGGTTGTAGAGCACCCCGTCGGCGACCCCGGCCTCCCCGGCGATGTCCCGGACGGTCAGCCCGGCGGTGCCGCGCCGGGCGACCAGCGCCCGGGCGGCGGCGATCAGGTGCTCCCGTAGGCTCTGCTCGCCGCCGCGCAGCGCCGCCGCTCGTCTCGGTGCCATGAGGGGGCATCCTAAGGAGGCGCTCGGCGGTCAGTCGGGGCACCGGGCGGTGACCAGCCAGGCCGCGCCCCGCAGGTGCACCCCGTCCGGGCCCTCGTACGGGCGCATGGCCTCGACCAGCGCGGCCTGGACCCGCTCGCCGACCGTCGGGTCGAGCGGGGCGAGCTGGTGCTGGACCGGCCCCCAGCCGGCGAGGAAGGCAGCCGCCTCCGCCGCGTCCCGGCCCCACCGTCCCAGCGCCTGCTGCGGGGCGCAGGCCACCTCGACGAACCCGGCGTCGGTGAGCACCCCGCGGACGACGTCGGGGTCGGCGAAGGAGAGCGGTTCGCCGGCGGCCGTGCCGTCGGTGCCCGGTGCCGGCAAATGCGCGGCGAGGGGCGCGAGCACCGCGCCGAGGTCGCCCCGACGGACGTCGTCGAGGCAGACGAAGGTGAGCCGGCCGCCCGGGCGCAGCGCCCGGCGTACGTTGGCGAACGCGGCGACCGGGTCGGCGAAGAACATCACCCCGAACCGGCTCAGCGCGACGTCGAACCCGGCGGCCGGGAACGGGTGCACCTGGGCGTCGCCCCGGACGAAGTCCACGTTGTCCACGCCCTCGTCGGCCGCCGACGCCCGGGCCCGGTCGAGCATCGGCGCGGAGAGGTCGACGCCGACCGCGTGGCCGGTGCCGGAGCGCCGGGCGGCGAGCCGGGTGAGCTGCCCGTTGCCGCAGCCGATGTCGAGCACCCGGTCGCCGGGCCGGACCGCGGCGAGCAGCAGCTCGTTGAAGCCGCTGTTGACGGCGTCGTAGCGGGCCTGGTGCGCGGCCCAGTGTCGCCCCTCGTATCCGTTCCAGGCCTGCTCCTGATGCCCGTTCACGATCGTCCCCACCCCGGCCTCCTTAATGAACGGCTGTTCATGAACGCGTATTCAGAATGGGCTCGACGAGCAGGCCCGTCAACACCCGGTCCGGTTTCGGCCGTGATCGACGGGGGTAGCACAGCCAGGTACGGCATCCGGAGTGGGGTCCCGGCCCGGTGCTGAGCGACGAGGAGGACCAGATGCGGTGCTCTTCGACGAGGTGGGCCACAAGACGTTGTCCGTGCGCGTGGTGTCCGAACAGGGCCTGCTGACGCTGGACTAGCCTGACCCGGGCATGCCAGGCGTGCCCGTCGACACACGACCACCACGGCGAAAGGGGCTTGATCGTGATCGAGCAGCCGGCGTACACCGGGTTCGGTTTCTCCGACGAGGAGTGGGGGCTGCTGGTCGGGCTGCCGCAGTCCGTCCTCACCGCGGCGAGCGCGGCGGAGTCCGACGGCGCCCGACGCACCATGGCCGAGAGCGCCGCCGGGCTGGAGACCATCGCGACCGGACGCGAATCGGCCAGCCCGCTGGTGGCCGCCGTCGCCGGCGAGGTCGTCACCCGGGTGGGTGACCCGGAGATCGGCGCGGAGCTGCCGGTGATCGAGCCCGCCGACCCGCAGGCGATGATCGACGACGTGCTCGCCCGGGCCGCGCAGGCGTCGACCCTGCTGGCCGCCAAGGTGGACGAGGGGCAGGCCGGGGCCTACCGGCACTGGCTGGTGGAGATCGCCGAGCAGGTGGTGGGCGCCGCCGCCAGCGGCGGCCTGCTGGGCCTCGGCGGCGACGTGGTCAGCGACTCGGAGCGCCACTTCCGGGACCGGCTGGCGCAGGTGCTGAACGACTGATCCGGGGGCGCGACCCCGCGCCCGGCCTGGGACACCGGCCGAGGCCGACGGTTCTAACAGGTGAAGTTATCCTCGTCAATGACGGATATCAGACGCCCCACGACCGCAGACTGTGGCCTCCGTGGGGCGTCGTCATGGATGGAGGGTGACCGAAACACGGGGGTCGTGGCATGGAAATGATGCTCAACCGGATGATTCTCGACACCGAGCGGGTGCCCGCGGCCGATCGCTTCGGGCTGTGGCTGGACATGCTCGCCGACTCGCCCGCGCCCCTGCGGGTACGCACCGAGCACGCCGACGACTTCGTGGCGCGGGCGGACACCATCGACCTGGGCCGGATGCGGCTGGTCCGCTACCGCTACCCGCCGCTGGACTGCGTCCGGAGCCGGAAGCTGATCCAGCGCTCCGACCCGGACTACTACGTGCTCGCGCTGACCCTCGCCGGCACCGGCACGGCGGACCAGGCGGGCCAACGGAGCGAATGCCGCCCCGGCGACTTCACCTTCTACGACTGCTCCCGGCCGCACGAGGTCAGCCACCACGGCGAGCACCACGGGCTCGCGCACCCCAGCTCGATCGTGGCCTTCATCCCGTACGACGCGCTGCCGCTGCCCCACCGCCGGCTCGCCGCGCTGTTCGCCGGCCGGATGCCCGGCAACGAGGGGATCGGGGCGCTGCTCGCCGACTACCTCATCCGGATCACCGGCCACCCCGAGCAGTACCACGCGGCGGACGCCGAACGGCTGGCCGGCATCGGGCTCGACCTGGTGTCCATGATGCTCGGCCGGCATCTGGTGTCCGAGGACGCGGTGCCCACCGAGGTCCGCCGCCAGGCGCTGCTGGCCCAGGTGCGCTCCCACATCCGCCAGCACCTGGGGGACGCCACGCTGAGCCCGCAGTCGATCGCGGACGCGCACCACATCTCGGTGCGGTCGCTGCACCGGCTCTTCGAGGCCGAGGAGACCACGGTGGCGGCATACATCCGGGACCAGCGGCTGGAGCGGTGCCGGCGCGACCTCGCCGACCCGGCCCTGCGCGACCGGCCGATCCAGCTGATCGCGGGCCGCTGGGGCTTCCGGGACAAGGCCCACTTCAGCCGCGCCTTCCGGGCCGCGCACGAGGAGACTCCCCAGGCGTACCGGGTGCGGCACCTCGAACAGGCACGCATCGTCAACACTCCGGCGTCCGTAATCAACTCGCAGCGGACATACTGATCCCGGGCCGGCAGCCGGGAGACCGGCACGGCCCACTGGTAACGGGGGGCCGTGGCGAGGCGCCCGCGACAGGTCGTCGCGGGCGGCCGCCCGGTGCCGGCGCCTCCGCGACCCCGCGGACCGGCCAGTTCCCCCGCCGGCCGTCGACGGCCACGCCGGATTCCGGCCCCGTCCATCTCCCCCCAGGACCTCACGACGGGGCCGGTCAGGCCGCCTCCTCCAGCAGCGCCAGCACGGCCTTCTCCACCGCCTGTCGCGGCGTCGCCGGCTCCACCGGGACCACCACCCCGTCGTGGTAGAGGTCCACCACCCGCGGGTCCACGTAGGACGTTCGGGCCACGGTGGGCGTGTTGCCGAGCAGCTCGGCGACCGAGCGCATCACCGCGGCGACCGCCCGCTTCCGGGCCGTCGCGGAGCGCTGGGCGCCGGCCGCCGCCAGCTCGGTGGCGGCCAGCACCGTGGCGTGCCAGGTACGGAAGTCCTTGGCGGTCATCTCCCCGCCGCTGGCGTCCCGCAGGTAGTCGTTGACCTCGTCGCTGCGTACGTCCCGCCAGAGCCGGCCGTCCCAGTAGCCGAACAGCCGCTCCTCCGTCCGCCGCCGGCGCCGCAGGCTGGTCAGCACCCGGCACAGCTCGGCGTCCTCGATCCGGCGTACCTGCTCGATGCCGCCCTTCGCCGGGAACTCGAAGACCACGCAGCCGCCCCGGGACCGGGCGTGCTCGGGGCGCAGGGTGGCGACGCCGAAGGTGGGGTCGTCACCGGTGGCGTACTGGTCGCTGCCGACCCGGAAGGTGCCCATGTCCAGCAGCCGGGCGACGGTGGCGAGGACGCGTTCCCGGCGCAGCCCGCGCAGCGCCAGGTCGTGGTCCACCTGGTCGCGCAGCACCGGTAGCCGGTGCGCCACCCCGAGCACGTGGTCGAACTTGGCCTCGTCCCGCTTCTGCCGCCACTGCGGGTGGTAGAGGTACTGCTTGCGCCCGGCCGCGTCGATGCCGGTGGCCTGGATGTGCCCGTTGGGGTACGGCGAGATCCACACGTCCCGCCAGGCCGGCGGGATGACGAGATCACGCAGCCGGGCCAGCTCGTCGGGGTCGCGGACCGGCGCGCCCTCCGGGTCGACGAAGAGCCAGCCCTTGCCGCGCCGCCGGCGTCCGTACCCCGGCCGGCCCGGATCGCTACGCCGTAATCGCACCGGAGACCCGCATCGCCCGTTCCGCCTCGTCCGCGGCGGCCAGCACCTCGTCCACCTGAATGACCGCCAGAGTCGGGTGACTTCCTACCCCGGCGCCGGCCCGCCAACCCCGGTCGAGCCCGGGGCGACGCGTGACGTCGAGCACCCGGTGCCGGGGCCGGTCCGGCGGCGGCCCCCAGTGCGCCGGCGGCACCGGCCCGAAGAGCACCACCGACGCGGTGCCGTACCCGGTGGCCAGGTGGGCCACCCCGGTGTCCCCGCTGACCACCAGCCGGGCGTCGGCAACCAGGGCGGCCAGCTCGGCCAGGTCGGTCCGGCCGGCGAGCACCGCGTCCGGCGGCAGCCCGGCGTCGCGGGCGATCCGGGCGGACAGGTCCCGCTCGCCGGTCGAACCGGTGAGCACCACCCGGTGCCCCCGATCGGCGAGGGCCCGGGCGAGCGCCGCGAACCGCCCCGCCGGCCAGCGCTTCGCCGGGATCTTGCTCCCCGGGTGCAGCACGGTGACGCCGGCCGGCATCCCGGCGGCGGGCGGGCGGCGCAGCGCCAGGTCGCCCGGGTCGGCCGACAGGCCGTACCAGTCCAGCAGCCGGCACCAGCGGCGGACCTCGTGCTCGTCGTCGTCCCACGGCGGGCCGTCACCGTGCCCCGCCTCGGCGTTCGCGAAGGCGAGCAGCCGGCCGGGCCGGGCGTCGGCGAGCATCCGGTGCGACCGCGGGCCCCGGCCGTGCAGGTTGACCGCCACTTCCGGCGGCGGGCCGGGCCAGGCCGGGTGATCCGCCAGCCCGTCGGTGGGCAGCACCCGGTCGATCCCGCCGACCAGGTCGGCCAGTGGCGCCAGCCAGGCCGGCGCGGCCAGCACCAGCTCGCGGTCCGGGAAGCCGGCCCGCAGGCCGCGCAGCGCCGGGACGGCGGTGGCCAGGTCGCCGACACCGAGCGCCCGGAGCACGAGGATCACGGGTACGAGGATTCCTGCTCGGCGCAGACCACCATCTCCCGTACGGCGCAGCCGACCGGCTGGGAGAGGGCGAACATGATCGCGGCGGCGGTGTCGGCGGGTTCGTTGAGCGCCGCGTCCGGGCCGGGCCGGTACTGCGCGTCCCGCTCGTCGAAGAACGCGGTGCGCATGCCGCCGGGGATGAGCAGGGTGACGCCGACCGCGCCGGCCAGTTCGGCGGCGAGCGCCCGGGTGAAGCCGACCACTCCGAACTTCGCCGCGCAGTACGCGGTGGCGTCGCTGACCGCCTTCACGCCGAGGGTGGAGGCGACCGTGACGATGTTCCCCCGGGAGGCTTCCAGGTACGGCAGCGCGGCCCGGATCACCGCGGCCGTGGCGAGCAGGTCGACCGTCACGATCCGTTCCCAGGTCTCCCCCGGGATGTCGGCCAGCCGGCCCGGCATGTCCATGCCGGCGGCGGTGACCACGGCGTCCAGCCCGCCGGAACGTTCGGCCAGATCCCGGGTGGCGGCCTCGGCGGCCCGGGTGTCGGCCAGGTCGCATTCGATCCACGGAACCCCGTCCGCGGGGCGCTGCCGGTCGAGCACGAGGGGACGGCCGCCGGCGCGGGCCACCGCGGTGACCACCGCGGCGCCCAGCCCGCTCGCGCCGCCGGTGACCAGGACGGTGGGGCCGGCCCCGGGTGGACTGCTGCTCATGCCGCCTCCTCCTTCCGCTCGGCGCCGGCATGAGGCACCAGGGCGCTGCACTGACGATTCGCTCGCTGACGCTCGCTCATGCCGGCACTCCGCTTCGCTCCGTGCCGCCATGAGGCACCACCGCACTGCGTTGATGATTCGCTCGCTGACGCTCGCTCATCGTGCCCCCTCCGCCGTCGGCCGGATGACCGCCGCCCGGGCCGGGCCGCCGGCGCCGGGCGGGACGCCGCCGCCCGGCGGGACGGCGGAGGCCCGACCGGCGCGGGCCGCCGCGATCATGTCGCTGGTGGACCGCCCGTCCAGATAGGGCACGACGACTGTGTGCCCGCCCCAGCGGGCCAGGATCTCCGCCTCGGGCAGGGTCTCCGCGCCGCCACCGCTGGCGTAGTCGCCGCCCTTGACCCAGATGTCCGGCCGCAGCCAGGAGAGCGCCGCGTGCGGCGTCGGCTCGTCGAAGATCATCACCGCGTCCACGCAGCCCAGCGCGGCGAGCAGTCGGCTGCGGTCGCCCTGCGGCACGACCGGGCGCTCGGGGCCCTTCAGGCCGGCCACGCTGGCGTCGGAGTTGAGGCAGACGACAAGGCAGTCGCCGAGCTGCCGGGCGGCCTGGAGGGTCGCCACGTGCCCGGCGTGCAGCAGGTCGAAGCAACCGCCGGTGGCGACCACCGTGCCGCCGGCGGCCCGCACCTCGGCGACCACCGCACCGGCGGCGTCGGCGCCGATCCGGTCCCCGCCGCCGGAGACCACCACCGGTGAGGCGTCCCGGACCGGGGCGGGCAGCGCGGTGCCCACTCCCCCGCCGGCCACGTACGCGGACGCCTCGGCGACCGCCGCCTGCACCGCCTCGGAGACGAGCGCGCCCCCGGCCAGGGCGAGGGCGGCCGCGGCCGCGAACCGGTCCCCCGCCCCGCAGGTGTCCCCGTCCGCGCTGGCGGACGCGGGGACCACCAGCGGGGTCGAGCCGGCGTGGCAGAGCAGCGCGCCCTCCCCGCCCATGGTCACCGCGACCGCGCCGGCCTGCCAGCGCTGGCGCAGGGCCTGGGCGCTCCGGGACGCGGTGACCAGCCGGGACGCGCCCGGCCGCACCTTCGCCAGCTCGCGCGCCTCCGCCTCGTTCGGGGTGGCCAGGTGCACCCCGGGCACCGCCTCCGGCCCGCGCGGGTGCGGATCCCACACCACCGGCGCGCGGGTGGCGGCGAGCGCCGCCCGCAGCGCCGGATCCCGGGCGACGCCCCGGCCGTAGTCGCTGACCAGCACCACGGCGGCGTCGGCGAGCAGCCGCAGCACCGCCTCGCTCGGCTCACCGGGCTCGCCGGCCGGCCCGCCGCGGTCGTGCCGCAGCAGCACCCGGCCGCGGGCCCGCAGCCGGATCTTCTCTGGGGTGGCCCCGGCCAGCGGCAGCGCGTACAGCTGCACGCCGGCGGCGGCGAGCAGCGTGCCGAGCCGGGCTCCGCCGGCGTCGTCGGCGACCGCGGTGACCAGCGCGACCTCGGCGCCCTCGGCGGCGGCGAAGACCGCGGCCAGGCCGGCGCCGCCGGGGCGGTCGACGTACGTGCTCTCGTCGAGCACCGGCACCGGGGAGTCCGGGCAGAGCCGGTTCACCGTGCCCTCGACGTCCCGGTCCAACAGGGTGTCGCCGAGCACCACCACGGGTCCCGTCACGTTCGACCTCCTCATCGGGCCTGCACCTCCCGGCCGGTGTCGTCACCGAGCACCACCTCGACGCCGGTACGCACCGGGCCCGACCCGGCCGCCGTCCGCGCGGCCAGCGCCGCCGGCAGGGCCCGGTCGACGTACTCGCAGAGCACGTGGGTGGCGACCAGGTGCAGCTCCTGCACCACCTGGCCCTCCGGCGAGTCGATGGCGAGGACCTCGTGGCAGGCGTCGGCGAGTGGGTTGGGTGTCGGGCCGGTGAAGGCCCAGCAGCGCAGTCCGGTCTCGCGTCCGGCGTGGGCGGCGGTGAGCAGGTTGGTGCTGCTGCCGCTGGTGGACAGGAGCAGGAGGATGTCGTCGGTTCGGCCGTGGGCGCGGACCTGGCGGGCGAAGACCTCGTCGTAGCCGTAGTCGTTGCCGATGGCGGTGAGCGCGGAGGTTTCGGCGTGCAGGGCGATGGCGGACAGGGGTTCCCGGTCGTCGCGGAGCTTGCCGACGAGTTCGGCGGTGAGGTGCTGGGCCTCCGCGGCGCTGCCCCCGTTGCCCGCCACCAGCAGCCGCCCGCCGCCGGCCAGCCGGTGCGCCAACTCCCCGCCCCAGCGGGCCAGCAGCTCCTCCGACTGCCGGAACGGCAGCAACGCGGCGGCCAGGTGCGTCAGGTGGTCCTCCAGCACCGTTCCGCCGACCACGGGTCCGGGCGCCCTCATCAGGCGACCACCCGGGTCGGTCGACGCACGGTGGCCACCTGGCCGTACACCTCCGCCAGCCGCTCGGCGGTGCTCGACCAGGAGTAGCGGGTGCGGGCCCGGTCCAGGGCCGCCGTGGCGTACGCGAACCGGCGGATCCGGTCACCGAAGAGTCGGCGGATCGCCGCACCGAGGGCCGCCGGGTCCCGGGCGGGCACCAGGTCGCCGGTCCGTCCGGGCACCACCGTGTCGGTCAGCCCGCCGACCGCGGTGCCGATCACCGGTACGCCGCAGGCCATCGCCTCGAGCGGGGTGAGTCCGAACGGCTCGTACCAGGGGGCGGCCACCAGCACGTCCGCCGACCGGTACCAGCGCCCCATCTCCTCCCGGGGCACCGCGCCGATCAGCTTGACCCGGTCGGCGACCCCGCAGGACTCGGCGAGCGCCCGCAGCCGCCGGGCGTACGGGTCGGTCTCCAGCAGCCCGGCCGGTGGTCCGCCCACCACCACGCACTCGGCGTCGGGGACCAGCGCGGTGGCCCGGATGACGTCCTGGAAGCCCTTGCGTTCCACCAGTCGCCCCACGGTGAGGATGCGCGGCCGGACGCCGTCGCGTTCGGCGACCGGGCCGAGCGGGGCGAAGGTGCTCAGGTTCACCCCGGACGGGACGACGGTCATCCGGGACCGGGGCACCCCCAGCCGGACCAGCTCGGCGACCTCGTCCTGGCACTGGGCCACCACCCGGTCGACCGAGCGGCCCAGCTTGCGCTCGTGCTCGATCCGGCCGGGCGGGCTGGTGTCCTGCGCGCCCTGGTGGCGCCGCTTCACGGTGCCGAGCGCGTGGTACGTCTGCACCACCGGCACCCCGGTCCGCCGGCCGGCGGCGATGGCGGCGAGACCGCTCATCCAGAAGTGCCCGTGGACCACCTCGGGCTGCCAGTCGCCGGCCCGCCACCGCTCGGCCAACCACTCTCCGAACGCGGGCATGTACGGCAGCAGGTCGTCCTTGGCGACCGGCTCGGCCGGGCCGGCGGGCACGTGCACCACCTCGTAGCCGTCCGCGGTGCGGACCGTCACGGGCAGGTCGACGGCGTCTCGCCGGGTGTAGACCCGGACGTCGTGGCCGGCGGCCGCGAGCGCGGCGGAGAGCTCCGCGACATGCGTGTTCTGGCCACCGGCGTCCTCCCCGCCGAGGACGGCGAGCGGGCTGGCGTGCTCCGAGATCATCGCGATCCGCATACTTCCTCCTCCAGCAGCCGGTCCCAGTCGGCGAGGAAACGCTCCAGGCCGTAGCGCTGCCGTGCGGCGCTGCGGGCCTCGGTGCCGGCCCGGCGGGCCGCCGCCGGGTCGTCCACGAGGCCCCGGGCCGCCTCCAGCAGCACGTCGACCCGGGTGGAGAGGGCGCCGGCGGACGGTGGCACCGCCTCCACGGCTTCGGTGGTGGCCAGTGCCACCACGGGCATGCCCATGGTCATCGCCTCGATCAGGCTGAGTCCGAGGGATGTCCAGCGGCACAGGTGCAGGTATGCCCGTCGTCGGGCGAGTTCGGTGTGCATGGTGTGTTGTGGCACGTCGTCGTGGCTGGTGAGCCGGTCGGGTGGTAGTCCGAGGTGGTCGGCCAGTCCGGTCACGCTCATGCCGTAGACGTCCAGCGGGGCGATGTCGGCGAAGCGGGGGAGCAGGTCGGTGCCGGTGACCCGCCAGCGGCGTACGGGTTCGTTGATGACCACGGCCAGGCGGTTCAGCTCGCCGGTCCATTCGACGGCCGGTGGGAGCACTCCGTGTTCGATGACGGTGGTGCGGGTGGCGCCGTTGTCCCAGAACAGTTCGTTGAAGTGGGTGACGTGGGCGATGATCAGGTCGTCCCGGTCGGCCATCGGGTGGCGGGTGTTCGGCACGTCGCCCTTGGGGGTGTTGTGCTCGACGTAGATCGCGGGCAGGTCGCGGCCGGGGCAGCGGCCCAGCCACTCGCAGGCCAGGTCGAATTCCTCGGGGCGCTGGAGCAGCACCAGGTCCACCTCGGACCGGCGCAGCTGCTGGGGAGTCACCTCGACGGCGTTGTCCGGCCACCGGTAGGTCCGCGCCCGCCCGAGGCCGTACGGACCCCGGTCCGGGGTGACCGGCACCAGATAACGGTGCTTGCCGTGGACGAACGACGTGGTCCACGACCCGTGCACGTGCCACACCAGGATGTTCATCCGACCACCCCGCCGGTTCGGGTGGCCACCGGGCCGGCGAGGACGGACTCCGGCGCGTCGGCGGGTACGCCGAGCAGCCGCAGCGCCTCCAGCACGCGCCCCGGCTCCACGGCGGACAGGCACGGGTGCCCGGGGACCGGGCAGCGGGTGGCCCGGGTGTCCCGACACGGCGCCCCGGCGTCGCCGAGCCGGACGGTCGGCACCCGGTACGGCCCCCACTGACCGAACGGGACGGTAGGGGCGAAGAGGCTGACCACGGGCACGCCGAGCGCGGCGGCCAGGTGCGCCGGCCCGGTGTTGCCGACCACCAGGGCACCGGCCCGGGCGATGACGGCGGCCAGTTCGCCGAGTCCGGTACGCCCGCCCAGGTCCACGCCGCCGGCGGCGGCGACCCGCGCGGTCAGGTCCCGCTCGTCCGGGCCACCGGTCACCACCACCCGGTAGCCGGCGGCGCTGAGCACCCGGACGATCCGGGTGGCCAACTCGGGCGGGCAGGCCCGGGTCTCCACGGAGGAGCCCGGGTGCAGCACGACATAGCCCGGCTCGCCGGCCCCGGCCGGGACGGGCGGCAGCCGGTCGGTACGCAGTCGCAGTCCCGGTTCGTCGTCGGTGGGGAGGGTGTATCCGGCGGCGGCGGCGAGGGAGAGGGCTCGTTCGGGTTCGGGTATGCCGGTGGGGACGTGGTGGCGGATGTCGAGCAGGGTGCCGGGGTAGTCGTCGCTGATGGCGCTGATGCGGGGGATGCCGGCGATGCGTAGGAGCAGGGCGAGGGGTAGGGGGGACTGGTGGAAGGAGGTGAAGATGATTGCTTCGTCGGCGTGGGTGGTGGTGAGTCGGGTGGTGAGGTGGTGCATGTCGTGTGGGTCGACGGGTTGGGGGTTGGCGTCGATCCAGGGCAGTGGCCATTCGATGATTTCGTCGATGCCGGGTAGCAGGTCGGCGGCTGCCCTGCCTTGTGGCCCGCAGAGCAGTACGACGCGGTCGGCGCCGGCCGCGACGGCGCGGATGCCCGGGCCGGTGACCAGCACGTCCCCGGCCGCGTCGCTGCGGGCCACCAGGACGGCGCCCCGCCGTGGCGGGGACCCGGGGGCGGCCACCAGCCGCACCCGGCGCAGGATCTCGGTCGCCGCGTCCGGCAGGTCGCGGGCGACCGTGGGCGCCGCAGCCACCTCAGCCGCCCGGGTGGCCGGGGTGGGGACCAGGATGCCGGCCGCGCCGGCCGCCGCGGCGGCGGTCATGTCGGCGCCGATGTCGCCGACCAGCACGCACCGGGTCGGCGTGGTGCCGAGCGCCCGGGCGGCGGCGTGCACCAGACCCGGCGCCGGCTTGCGGCAGGCACAGCCGTCCGGTTCGCCGTGCGGGCAGATCTGCCAGCTGTCGAAGGGGCCGAGCAACTCCTCCACCCGGGCGTTGACGGCGCGCATCTGCCGCTCGGTGAAGTAGCCCCGGGCCAGGCCGGACTGGTTGCTGACCACGGCCAGACGCAGCCCGGCCGCGCGCAACCGGTCCAGCGCCTCCCGCGCGCCGGGCACCGGGCGGACCTTCTCCGGGTCGCCGTTGTAGGGCACGTCCTCGACGAGCGTGCCGTCCCGATCAAGCAGCACCGCGTCGTACAGGCCGGACGGGAACTGGTCAGCACCCGGGTCAACCCGGGCTGACCTGCACTGATCCCGCTCGTGGTCCCGTCGCACGGGCGGCGGGTTCCCGACCCCCCGAGGAGTAAACATCAACTTCGGCGGAGCCGCCTCCGCCGGTGCTGCCACGGCCGGTGCGTCCCGCACTCCGCCGGCCCGGTCCGGCGATACCCGCCGCCCCGGAGAAGCTAACCCGGAGTCGTCGTTAGCCGTGGCGGAGGCGGGGTACGGGGTTGGCGTGGCGATTGTGGAGAAAGTGATCGACGCACCCCCGCAGCAGGTCTTCGCCGTGCTCGCCGACGGGTGGACGTACAGCGACTGGGTGGTCGGCACGGCCCATGTGCGGGGGGTGGACGACAGCTGGCCGCAGGTCGGCAGCCGGCTGCACCACCGGGTCGGACCGTGGCCCTTCTCGCTGCAGGACTGCTCCCACGTGCTGGCCTGCGAACCGGCGCACCGGCTCGTGCTCCGCGCGAGGCTGTGGCCGGCGGGCGAGGCGATCGTCGACTTCACCCTGGAACCGCTCGACGGCGGCCGGACCCAGGTCCGCTTGCGCGAGGACTTCGCCGCCGGGCCGTTGCGCTGGGTCTGGACCGGGCTCAACGGCCTGGTCCTGCGTCAGCGCAACAAGGAGATGTTGAACCGGCTCTCCGACATCGCCACCAGGCAGAAGACGGTGCGCTGACGCCACCCCGCGGTGACCGCCGGTCGGCACGGTCGGTTCCGCCGGCCCGCAACCCCCGAACCGGCGCTTCCGGCTCGCCGAGCGGGCGTCTGTGCGGACCTGGCGCGGGCGACTGGCTACCCTCTCAGGTGAACCATGTCGGCCGACCGAGGATGTCCGTGATGATCGAACCCGTGCAGTTGCCCGCCCCGTGGCGCGACGCACGCCTGACCGTCGTCGTTCCCACCTACAACGAGGCGGGCAATCTCCCGGTGCTGGTCGAGCGGCTCCTCGCCCTGCCGCTGCCCGGATTGAAGGTGCTCGTCGCGGACGACAACTCACCGGACGGGACCGGCGAGGTGGCCGACAAACTGGCCATCGAGCACCCGGACCGGGTGCTCGTGGTGCACCGCCCGGGCAAGGAGGGACTCGGCCGGGCGTACGTGGACGGGATCGGGCGGGCGCTCGCCGGCGACGCCGAGTTCGTCGCGCAGATGGACGCGGACCTGTCGCACCCGCCGGAGGCCCTGCCCGGCATGCTCGGCGCGCTGCTCTCCACCCAGGCCAGCGTGGTGATCGGCTCCCGGTACGTGCCCGGCGGCGAGTTGGACGAGAACTGGCCGCTCTACCGGCGTGCGCTCAGCGGCTGGGCCAACCTCTACGTGCACACCCTGCTGCGGGTGCGGATCCGCGACCTGACCGCCGGCTTCAAGATCTGGCGGGCCGACGCGCTGCGGGAGATCGGCCTGGATCGGGTGCAGTCCAACGGCTACAGCTTCCAGGTGGAGATGCACTACCTGGCCACCAAGCTGGGGCACACCATCCTGGAGGTGCCGATCCGCTTCGAGGAGCGCCGCGACGGCGCCTCGAAGATGACCACCGCCACCAAGATCGAGAGCGCGCTGATGCCGTTCATGCTGCGAGCCCGGCACCGCAACCTGCCGGACTGACGGCAGCGATCCACCATCTCCAGCCTCACGCTGCGTCATCGTGACGCAGCGTGAGAACTCTCCCGCTGCCCTACGGTGCCTGTCGCCCGCCTTTGCTCTGCAGCCATCTACGCAACACCGCGATGACCTGGGACATTGGATCAGCGGCCACCGTCGCCCAACTTCGCGTCATGTACCGACCGTGACCGCTGCGTATCTGGCTGCAGAGCAAAGGCAACGCGCGGCATGGTGCCGGCGGACCACATGGCTCACGCACCGTGACTGCGCGCCGCTGCCCGCACACCGCCGCGCCGACGAACCGTCGCCGCCGGCAGGCCGAGTGCGCCGTGGGCGGCGAGCGCCACCCGCTCCCGGCCGCCGAACTTCGCGGCCACCGGCACGGTGAGCACGCACGGTGCGCGCCGAGCGTTCCGAGCCCCGAGCACGCGGACCGCCGAGCACGCCAAGCAGCGCAGACCGTCGAGCACGCCGAGCACGGCGGAGTCGAGCACGACGCGGCCGTCGAGCACACCGAGCAAGGCGGGCGTCAGCGGTAGACCGCCCGGTGCGCCGCGCCGATCGCGCCCGCGTACAGGCCGCCGGTGAGCGCGCGGTCGCGCGCCAGGGCGGCCCGCGCGGCGTTCGCGCCGGGCGCGCCGTGCACGCCGCCGCCCGGATGCGCCGAGGCACTGGCCAGGAAGAGCCGGTCCACCGGGGTGTCCGCGCGCCCCAGGCCGGGGATCGGCCGCAGGAACAGCTGCTGGTACGCGGCCGCGGTGCCGCCGGCGAGCGCGCCGCCGACCAGGCTGGGATCGCCCGCCTCCAGCTCGGCCGGGCCGGCCACGTGCCGCCCGACGATCAGCGAGCGGAACCCGGGTGCGGCGTCCTCCAGCACCTCCTCCATCCGCGCCACCTGTGCGGCGAGTTCCTCGCCCCGCCAGTCGTGCCGGAACGGCAGGTGGGTGTAGGACCACAGCGACTCGGTGCCCGGCGGGGAGTGGCTCGGGTCGGCCACCGACATCTGCCCGACCAGCAGGAACGGGTCCCGGGGCACCTCGCCGCGGGCCAGCGCCGCCGAGTACGTGGTGAGCCCGTTCAGGTCGGCGCCGAGGTGCACGGTGCCGGCGCCGGCCACCGCCCGGTTGCGCCAGGGCACCGGCGCGGACAGCGCCCAGTCGACCTTGAGCGTGGAGCCGTCCCACCGGAAGTGGGCCAGGTCCTCGACGAGGCGGGGCGGCAGCGCGGCCGGGCCCACCAGGTCCAGGTAGAGCGCCGGGGCGGGCACGTCCGCGAGCACCGCTCGCCGGGCCCGCCAGCTGGCGCCGCCGACCGTGCGGACACCCATGGCCCGCCCCCGGGCGGTGAGCACCCGGTCGACCCGGGCGCCGTAGTCGATCCGGCCGCCCCGTTCGACCAGCCGGGCCACCAGCGCGTCGGTGATCTTCTGGGCGCCGCCGACCGGCACCGGCCAGCCGACCTGCTGGCCGAGCATGGCGAGCAGCCACCCGTAGACCCCGGAGCCGGCCTCGTCTGGCGACAGGTCGGTGTGCAGCGCGCAGCCGGCGAGCAGTGCCGGGCCGCCCTCGCCGGCGAAGAGTTCGTCGCCGAGCCTGCGGACCGGTACGACGAGCCGCCGGGCCAGCCGCAACGCGCCCGACAGGTGCAGCCGGCGCAGCAGGGTCAGCCCGCCACGGACCGGCGGGAAGGGGCTGGTGATGACGCCGAGCATCGGCTCGGCCACCGCGCACCAGGCCGCGTACGCCTGCCGCCAGCTGTCCCCGTCACCGGGGGCGAACTCCGCCAGCGAGGCCGCGGTCACCTCCAGGTCCCGGTTGACCACCGCCGCCCGGCCGTCCGGTAGCAGATGGGCCAGCACGTCCGGGGCGTGCGTCCAGGCCAGCCCGTACCGATCGAGGCCGAGCCGGCGCAGCACCGGGGAGGCGTAGCCGAGCGGATAGAACGAGCTGTAGAGGTCGCTGAGGTAGCCGGGGGCGGTGACCTGGGCCGAACGGACCGCACCGCCCGGCGCCTGGGTGGCCTCCAGCACCAGGACGTCCCAGCCCGCGTCGGCGAGCAGGTTGGCGGCCACCAGACCGTTGTGGCCGGCGCCGATGACCACAGCGTCCGCGCTCTGCGCGCCGGGCGGGCTCATCCGATCCGCCTACCCGGCCGGTTACCGGGCAAAACGCGTTTGCCTCGGCCGGGTCGGGGCATCCACCGCCGCATGTACACGGTTGCGCAACTCATAGGTGGAGTGTGGGGCGCGGGTGGTGAGGGGGGCGAACTGGTCGTACGTGATCCGGCCGACGACTCTCCGGTGGCCACCGTGCCGGTGGCGACGGCGGACGAGGTGGCGAAGGCGGTCGAGGCCGCCCGGGGCGTGGCGGCGGACTGGGCGGTGACCGACCCGGCGGACCGGGCGGCGGCGCTGCACCGGGCGGCGGACGCGGTCGAGGCCGCCGCGGAGGAACTGGCCCAGGCCACCACGGCCGAGATGGGCAAGCCGCTGGACGACGCCCGCGGCGGCGTGGCGGCCGGCATCGGCACCCTGCGCCAGTACGCGGAGCTCGGCCCGCTGCGCGGCGGGCGGACGCTGCACGGTGGGCACGGCGCCCTCGACTTCATGACCCCCGAACCGCGCGGCGTGGTCGCCGCGATCACCCCCTGGAACGACCCGGTCGCGGTCTCCTGCGGCCTGCTCGGCGCGGCACTGGTGACCGGAAACGTCGTGCTCTACAAGCCCAGCGAGCGCACCCCGGCCACCGGCTGGCTGCTGGCGCGGGCCCTCGACGCCGCGCTGCCGGCCGGGGTGCTGTCCCTGCTCACCGGCGGGGCCGAGGTGGGCGCGGCGTTGGCCGGCCAGGACGTGGACGTGGTGGCCCACGTCGGGTCCACCGCCACCGGCCGAGCGATCGCCGCCGCCGGCGCCCGCACCGGCGCCAAGGTGCTGCTGGAGAACGGCGGCAGCGACCCGCTGGTGATCGATAATGGGGTGGATCCGGTCTGGGCGGCCGATCAGGCCGCGCTGGGCTGCTTCGCGAACGCCGGGCAGATCTGCGTCGCCGTGGAACGCATCTACGTGCACCGGGACGTGGCCGAGGACTTCGTCGACGCGCTGATCCAGCGCGCGGAGGCGCTGACCGTGGGCCCCGGCCGGGAACCCGGTACGCAGCTCGGGCCGCTGGTCGACCGGCGGCACCGGGACCACGTGCACGGGCAGGTCACCGCGGCGGTGGCCGAGGGGGCGCGGCTCCGCACCGGCGGAGAACTCCCGGACGGCCCGGGGGCGTTCTACCCGGCCACGGTGGTGTCGGACTGCCGACACGAGATGGTTCTGGTGCGAGAGGAGACGTTCGGCCCGGTCGCCCCGGTGGTCGTGGTCGACTCGTTCAGCGAGGGGCTGCGCTGCGCTGCCGACTCGCCGTACGGGCTGGCCGCCACGGTGCTGACCGGCTCGATGAGCCACGCCCACCGGGCTTGGCGGGAGCTGCCGGTGGGCACCGTCAAGGTGAACGCGGTCTTCGGGGGCGCGCCGGGTGGCGCCGCGCAGCCGCGCCGCGGCAGCGGCCAGGGCTTTGGGTACGGCCCGGAACTGTTGGACGAGTTCAGCACGGTGAAGACGGTGCACATCGAGGCGCCGGGCGGCGGCCACTGGTGACCGACCTGGAAAGGGTGGCTGTCCGAAGGACAGCCACCCTTTCCGGTGGTGCGGTCAGCGGCCGCGGGACTTGGCGCTCTCGCGGGCCTTGGTGGTCTCGCGGGCGTTCGCCTTCTGGATCGCCTTGACCAGTTCCGGCTTGGTCATCCGGGACCGGCCGGGCACGTCCAGCTTCTTGGCGACCTCCATGAGGTGCTCCTTGGGCGCGTTGGCGTCCACCCCGGCGGCGGTGGGTGCCCGCCGCGCCGGGCCACCACCGGCGGCCTGGCGGTCGCTCGGGCCCTTGCGTCCCTTGGGCTCCCAGTGGTCGCCGACCTTCTCGAACTCGTGCTTCACCGCGGCGAACGCGGTGCGGTGCGCCCGCTGTCCCTCGCCGTACGTCTCCACGGCCGAGTCGTGCGTCTTCTCCCAGGTCCGCTGCGCCTTCGCCGGGGAGCGCCGCAGCGTGCTGGGCAGTACCTCGCGCCCGGGCATCTCGTCCTCCTCCGTCTTGATGGGTTCCTATGACCGTTCCCCCGCGTTCCGGCCGCAAACCGCCACCCGGTTTGTCGATTTCCGCGGCGGGGTACCGCCGGGCCACGCGCGACGGGCGCGCCGGGGTCGAGGAGGCGGTCATGGCGGCGACGACGGAGCCGGTGGTCCCGGCCCGGAAGCGGGCCCGGATGCCCCGCCGGGTACGCCAGCTGAGCTGGGCGACCTGGCGCGGGGTGCTGGTCCGCAGCGGGCGGAACTTCGTCAAGGACAACTGCGCCGACTGGGCCGCGGCGTTGACGTACTACGGAGTGCTGGCGCTCTTCCCCGCGACCGTCGTGGTGGTCGCCCTGGTCGGGCTGGTCTCCGACGGCGAGCGGACCGTCGACACGGTGATCGGCCTGGCGCGGGAGATCGGCGCCGGGTCGGTGGTCGGCAACGACGGCTTCGTCAGCGTGGTCCGCGGCGTGGTGGAGCAGCAGGGCTCGGCGAAGGTGCTGCTCAGCTTCGGTCTGCTCGGCGCGCTCTGGTCGGCGTCCGGGTTCATCGGCGCGTTCACCCGGGCGTCCAACGCCGTCTACGGCGTCGCGGAGGGGCGGCCGTTCTACCGGCTGCGCCCGCTGCAGATCGGCCTGGCCGGGTTGTCGCTGGTGCTGCTCGCGGTGGTCGCCACCGGGCTGATCGTCAGCGGCCCGGTCACCGACGCGGTCGGCGACCGGCTGCACGCCGGCGGCCTGGCCCGCACGGTGTGGACGGTGGCGAAGTGGCCGATGCTCGCCCTGGTGGCGTTGACCCTGCTGTCGCTGCTGTTCTGGATCGCCCCGAACGTCCGGCAGCCCCGGTTCCGCTGGCTCACCCCGGGCGGCGCCCTCGCCCTGCTGGTCTGGGTGCTCGCCTCCGCCGGCTTCGGCCTCTACGTCGCCAACTTCGGCTCGTACGACGTCACGTACGGCAGCCTCGGCGCGGTCATCGCCTTCCTGGTCTGGCTCTACCTGTCCAACTGCGCCCTGCTGCTCGGCGTGCAGGTCAACGCGGAGCTGCAGCGCGGCCGGGTGCTGCAGACCGGCGCCACCGACCCGGGCGAGCCGGTGCTGCCGCCCCGCGCGCCGGCCGATTCGTGACCGGATGACCGGCTCTGCCGGCCACCCCCGGTTTACCGGCGGTCCCCTCGGGCATGTCTGTCGGCATGGAACGTGGCAGCAGCAAGCACTCACCCAGGGTCGACGACAACATGAGCCAGGACGTCAGCGGCCTCATCCAGGGTCCGGGGGCCGGTGGCTCGCGCGTCGAGGAGTCCCGCCAGCCGGAGCCGGCGGGTGAGGACCAGCCGGAGCCGAAGACGCTCACGGCCGGCGCGAGCCGCGGCGGCAACCCGCAGGGGATGAGCATGGACGACGTCGAGGCGCGCAGCCGCCTCGGCCGGTTCATCACCATGACCGCGCTGCCTGGGGACCGCGACGCGCTGGTGGCCAACGCGCGGGAGAACCAGGCGCCGGCGGACATCGTGGCCGCCCTGGAACGCCTGCCCGACGGCACCCGTTACCAGACGATTTCCGAGGTGTGGGCCGCACTCGGGCACAAGAACGAGACGACGCGCTGGTGAGCGGATCGGCCCACGTTCCGTGCGACGACACCGGCGGGAACAGGAGGATTCGACGATGAGCAGCGGCGTGATGGAACACGTGGACGTTTCCGTTCCGATCCGCACCGCCTACGACCAGTGGACGCAGTTCGAGGAGTTTCCGCACTTCATGGAGGGCGTCCAGGAGGTCCGGCAGCTCTCCGACACGCTGACGCACTGGACGGTCGAGATCGGCGGCGTGAAGCGCGAGTTCGACGCCGAGATCACCGAGCAGTTGCCGGACGAGCGGGTGGCCTGGCGGTCCACCGGGGGCACCCAGCAGGCCGGCGTGGTGACCTTCCACCGCCTCGACGAGGGGAACACGCGGGTCACCTTGCAGATGGAGTTCGAGCCGCACGGCGTGGTCGAACAGGCCGGCGCCAAGCTCGGCGCGGTGGACCGCCGGGCCAGGGGCGACCTGGAGCGGTTCAAGCAGTTCATCGAGCGGCGCGGCCAGGAGACCGGCGCCTGGCGCGGCACGGTCGAGCGACCCACCCCCTGACGTCGCGCTCCCGGACACCACAGCTCCGATGGCCGCCGGTATTTTCCGGCGGCCATCGCCGTGCCCGCCGTCCGCCGGCCCGGGCCGTTTGCGATCACCGGGTCCGGGTACCGCTGGGGAATGACCGACAAAGACAGGCACGTGTGGCGCGACGAGGATCGCACCTCCCTGCACGAACTGGACCGGGCGATCGCCCGGTCGACCGTCGACGGGCAGGGCGACGACGTCACCGGCAACGACGCCGGCGAGGAGTCCGCGTTCGGCCACGGGCCCGAGGCGGTGGACCGGGGCGCCGGCCCGGAGGCCGAACGCCGGGAGATGACCGACGCGGACCGGGCGTACCGGCCGTCGACAACCGGCCGAACCGGCCCCGACGCGTGAGCCCGCCTCCGGGCGTCGCGAGGCGCCCGGAGGCCGACCCGTGCGACGGTGACGCGCGGTTCGCCCGAAACGACAAGAAGTGAGGTACGGACGGTCGGGAAAACGGACAGCCCATCCAGAATCGGCCGAACGGGGGACGGCGATGTGCCCGTCCCACGTAAGACTTTTCGGATGCAACAGGGCACCGGCTTCCTCACCACCCGTCAGCGTCGCCTGGCCTGGCTGGGCTTCCTGCTCGTCGCCGCCCAGGCGCCCGTCGCCGCCAAACTGGTGGCCGACAGCTCCTGGCTGTTCAGCCTCGTGGTGGCGCTCATGGTGGCGACCGTGATCATCGCCGACGACGCCATGCGGCGCCGGCCGGCGGACGCCCGCTCGTCCGACTAGCCGTCCGCGCCGGGCCGCGCCTCGTGTCCCGGCCGCCCCCGGGTGCGCCGGCGTTCCTTCATCTCCGCCTCGTAGAGGTGCCGCCGGCCGCCGACCAGCTCGTCGCGGGCCCGGCGGTCGAGCTCCCGGAACAGCGCGTAGTACCCGTCGTCGAAGTCCTCGACGAGCTGGAAGGTCCAGCGCCCGGCGATCACGTTGCGGCCGAGCAGGTCCTGCTCGATCCGGTCGGCGATCCCGTCGTGGCCGGCGGACCGGAACAGCGCCACCGCGTCGTCCAGCATCAGGTCGGCGTGGCCGATCAGCTGGTGCACCGAGTAGAAGTGACCCCGGGCCCGCTCCACGCACTCCAGGGCCTCGCTGAGCTTGCCGAGCGCCTCGACCGTGGTGTCACTCACGCCCGCCGGCCGCCGGTGCGCCTCGTCCGGCCCGTCCGCCTGCTGTTCCAATTCCGCTCCTCCACGGGTCCGCCGCACGGCTCGCCGGTCTCCCATCTGCCCGCTGGCGGCCGACTCAATCCCGGCGGGCGGGACCGGACCGCGCCCGGTGGACCCCGGCATCGGCCGGTCGGCCGAGGTCGCCGCGCTCGCCGCGCGGTTAGCCTCGGTCACCATGCGCGTGCCGAACAACCGGGTGGTGTCCCGCTCCGCGGCGGAATCCGCGCGGTCCACCCTCGTCAGGCTCACCGCCTCCGTCGGCACCGCGGGGCTCACCGCGGCCGCCGCCAACCCCGGCCTGCTCGCCGCGGTCGACCAGCACGCCGCCGCCGTACGCGACAGCCTGCAGGACGACAACCGGGCGCTGACCGTGGCCGCGCTGGCCGGGTACGCCGAGGGGGTCCGCGCCGCGGCGCTGGAGCACGGCTGGCGGCCACCGGTCGCGCCGATCGACTGGGCGCAGCCGGACTGGCTGCTCACCCGCCTGCTCGCCGTCTGTGCCCTGGCCCGCTCGCTGGACCCCCGGCACCTGGCCTGAGACACGGCGGAGCCGCCCTCCCCCGTATCGGCCTGCGGCTGCGACCTGCGCGAGCCTCCATGCCGGGCGATTCGGTGACCCGGCCCGCCGCGCGTGATCGAAACCGGTGCGGCACTCTCCGGATAGGCTGCGGTCATGCCAGGCACGGTCGGGCGGGTTCCCACGCCATCAGCCCCCACCTCGGGGGCGCCCATGGGCTCGGGCGCCGCCGCGTCCCCCGCCGGGGCGGCGCACTCGTGGGCCGGCACGCCGCTCGGCGCACCCGAGCAGTGGGACCCGGCCGTCCGCGCGGTGGTCGACCTCGTGCTCGCCTCGCCCGTGCCGATGGCCCTGCTCTACGGCGAGGACCTGGTCCTGCTCTACAACGAGGGGTACGCCGAACTGATCGGCGCGCGGCATCCGGAGGCGCTCGGGCGGCCGGCGGCGGAGGTGTTCGCCGACATCTGGCACGAACCTGACGCCGGGGAGGTGATCGGGCGGGCGTACCAGCAGGGCGAGCCGTTCCTGGAACGGGAGGCCGTGCTGCCGGTCGACCGGCACCGGGCCGGGGCCGCCGAGCCACCGGTGTTCACCCGCGGCTATTCGCCCGTCCGGGACAGCGCCGGCCAGATCATCGGCGTGCTCAGCGTGGCCGCGCAGACCACCCACGTCACCCAGCAGTTGCAGAGCCTCAGCGACTTCGCCGCCGCGCTCTCCGGCACCCTCACCCTGGACGACGTCGCCCGGGTCACCCTCCGCTACTGCCTCGACTCGTTCGACGCCGACCGGGTCTCCTTCATGGTCGACGACGGGTCGGCCTGGCGGATGGTCCGCCGGGTCCGCGGCGAGTTGCTGGACGAGGCCGACGAGCGCCTGCCGCCGCTGTGGCGCCGGATACCGGCCGAGTCGCCCGTCCCGATCGTGGTGACGTCCCGCAGTGGCGTGCCCGTGTTCACCACCGACGGGCAGCCGCTGCGGGACACCGCGGCGGACCGGCACGACCAGAAGATCCGGTCGCTCGCCTCCCTGCCGCTGCGCTCGGCGGTGATCCGCGGCGCGGTCACCGTGGGCTACCAGTCCCCGCACCCCTGGTCGCCGGCGGAGCGCGCGCTGCTCGCCGCGTCCGCGGAGCTGGTCGGCCAGGCCGCCGAGCGGGCCCGCCGCTTCGAGACCCAGCACGGCACGGCCCAGCTGCTCCAACGCAGCATGCTCCCCGAGCAGCTACCGGACCTGCCCCGGCTGCGGATCGCGGCGCGGTACGACCCCGGCGTGGACGGCAACGCCGCCGGGGGTGACTTCTACGACGCGTTCCTGCTGCCCAGCGGCGCGCTCGGGGTGGTCCTCGGCGACGTGGCCGGACACGACGTGCAGGCCGCCGCCCGGATGGGGCAGGTCCGCGCCGCGCTGCGCGCGCTGGCGCTCACCGACCCGCGCCCGGACGCCGTGCTCGCCGGCCTGGACCGGCTCGTTGCCAGCCTGGGTACCGAGCGCGGGACGCAGGAGCTGTTCGTCACCGTGGTGTTCGGGGTCATCGACACCGACCGGGAGCGGATCACCCTGGCCAGCGCCGGCCATCCCGCCCCGCTGATCCGGCGCTGCCCGCCGGTGGGCGGTCCGGCGGCCGAGTACGTCGAGGTACCCCCCAGCCCGCCGCTGGGGCTGGGCCACCGGTCGGGGACGGCCACCGTGGCGTTCCGCCCCGGCGACACCCTGCTGCTGTACAGCGACGGGGTGGTGGAGCGGCGCGGCCAGGACCTCGGTGCCGGGCTGGCCGGGCTGGCCGCGGCGGTGACGGCGGCGACCAGCGGTGACCCCCGGACGCTCTGCGCGGTGGCCACCGCCGCGGTGGCCGGCACGACGGAGGACGACGTGGCGGTGCTCGCCGTGGAACACGCGGTCAAGCCGAGCCGCTCGGCCAGCATGGCGGTGCCGGCGGAGCCGACCGCGCCGAGCCGGGTCCGGCACTGGTTGACCGGCCAGCTCGTTGAGTGGCAGGTGCCCGAGTCGGTGGTCGGCGCCGCCGTGCTGTGCACGAGCGAGCTGACCACGAACGCCCTGCTGCACGCCGGGACCGCCGCCCGAGTGGAGATCGACCTGACCGCGGAACGGCTGCTGGTCTCGGTGGCCGACTCGGGCACCCGGGGTCAGGTGACGCGGGCCCAGACCGACACCCTGAGCAGCCGGGGGCGCGGGCTGGGGCTGATCGAGGAGCTGAGCGACGCCTGGGGCACCGACCCGACGGTGCGGGGGTCGACCGTCTGGTTCGAGATCCTCATTCCCGCGACCTGAGGCGCGCGTCGGCGACGGCGCGGGCGGGTAGGAGGGAAGCCATGCCAAGCGACAACCGCCGAGGTGTCCTCTTCGACGTGGACGGCACCCTGGTCGACACCACGTACCTGCACACGGTGAGCTGGTGGGAGGCGCTGCGACAGGCGGACCACCGGGTACCGATGGCCACCATCCACCGGTCCATCGGCATGGGCTCCGACAAGCTCCTCGACCACCTGCTCGGGCCGGAGCGCGACCGGGACGCCGACCGCAAGCTGCGCGACGGGCACGACGTCATCTACGCCGAGTACTGGGAGCGGCTGACACCGCTGCCACGGGCGGTGGACCTGCTGCGCGCCTGCGCCGCGCGCGGGCTGCGGGTGGTGCTGGCCACCTCGGCGGCCGAACCCGAGGTGGCCGCGCTGAGGGCCGCGCTCGACGCGGACGACGTGATCGACACCGTCACGTCCTCGGGCGACGCGCGGGAGAGCAAGCCGGCTCCGGACATCCTGGTCGCGGCGCTGGACCAGTCCGGGCTGGCCGCCGAACGCGTGGTGTTCGTCGGCGACTCGGTCTGGGACGTCGTGGCGGCCGGCCGCCTGGGCATCCCCTGTATCGGCCTGACCTGCGGCGGCACCAGCCGGGCGGAGCTGGCGGCGGCCGGCGCGGTGGCGGCGTACGACGACCCGGCGGCGCTGCTCGACGGGCTCGGTGAGAGCGCCCTCGCGGCCCGGGGCTGAGACCGACGGGACGGTGGCGGGTCGCACCCGGGACAAGCCGGACCCGGAGGCATGACGGACCGGATTACGGGGCACTGGTGACCACCTGGCCGCCGCGGGCGGCGGGAGGGTGGTGCCGTGGAACCGGTGGATGTCGCGATCGCGCTGCTGGGCGCCGGTGCGCTGCTCGCGGGGGTGCTGCCGCGGGTCCTGGAACGCCGGCCGCTGTCCATGCCGATCGCCTTCCTCGGGCTCGGCATGCTGGTGTTCCTGCTGCCCACCGGGCTGCCGACGCCGGACCCGCTGCGTTGGCCGGAGGTCACTACCCACCTCACCGAGATCGGCGTGATCGTGGCGCTGATGGGCGCCGGACTGAAGATCGACCGGCCGCTGAGCCCGGTCCGCTGGGCGTCGACCTGGCGACTGCTGGCGATCGCCATGCCGTTGTGCATCGCGGCGGTGGCGCTGCTCGGCTGGTGGTGGGCGGGCCTGGTGCCGGCGGCTGCGCTGCTGCTGGGCGCCGTGCTCGCCCCGACCGACCCGGTGCTCGCCGCCGACGTGCAGGTGGGCGAGCCGACCGACGTGGAGGACTCCGAGGATGAGGTCCGCTTCGCCCTCACCTCCGAGGCCGGGCTGAATGACGGCCTGGCCTTTCCCTTCGTCTACGCGGCCATCGCCATCGCCACCACCAGCCTCGCCCCGGCGGACTGGCTGGCCCGCTGGTTCACCGTGCACGTGCTCTATCAGATCGCCGTCGGGTTCGCCGGTGGGCTGCTGATCGGCTGGCTGCTCGGCAAGCTCTTCTTCCGGGCGCCGAGCCAGTTGCGGCTCGCCCGGCACGCCGAGGGCTTCCTCGTGCTGGCCGCCACCTTCCTGGCGTACGGGCTGGTGGAGGTGGCCGGCGGATACGGCTTCCTGGCCGTGTTCGTGGCCGCCCGGGCGATCCGCGCCGCCGAGCGGACCCACGAGTTCCACTCCGTGCTGCACGACTTCGCCGAGCAGGTCGAGCGCCTGCTGACCGTGCTGTTGCTGCTGCTCTTCGGCGGTGCGGTGGTCGGCGGCCTGCTCGCCCCGCTGACCTGGCCGGCGGCCGTGGTCGGGCTGGCCCTGCTCCTCGTGATCCGGCCGCTGTCCGGGTGGCTGTCGCTGCGCGGCGCCCCCGGCCGGCCGGCCGAGCACTGGGTGATCGCCCTGTTCGGCATCCGCGGCGTCGGCTCGTTCTACTACCTGGCCTACGCGACCAGCAGGACCGACTTCCCGCAGGCCGAGCTGCTCTGGGCGACGGTCGGCCTGGTGGTGATCGTCTCGGTGGTGGGGCACGGCATCGCGGCCACCCCGGTCATGCAGTTGCTCGACCGGGCGGGCGAGCGGAGCCACGACGCCCCAGCGCGACACGGGGCCCCCGAACCCACGCTGGACGCCGTCCCCGCTGACCGGGGGCTGCCAGCAACGTCGGGGAGGTTGCCACCTCAGCGCGCCGGGACGCAGCAACCTCCCCGAAGGTAGGCGGATCTTGACCGGGCCCGGTCAGCGGCGGTCGGTGCGCAGCCGGGTCGCGAGCGCCCGGCCGAGGTCGCGGCCGGAGCGCCAAGCGCTCTGCACCCGAGGCCGCCCGAACGCGTCCCCGGCAACGCCGACCCCGTCGTCGTCCAGGTGGTAGGTGCCGTCACCGCCGTCGGTGGGGGTGGCGTACGTCCAGCGGTGCACGTGCACCAGCTCGGCCGGCTCGGGCAGGCCGAGCAGGTCGCGGACCGCCTCCTCGATCGCCGAGCCGGCGGCGGTGGGCTGCAGCAGGTGCCCCGCGGCGAACTCGGGGGTGGTGTGCGCGACCAGCACCGGCGCTGCGTCGCCCCGCCGATCGCCGTCGTCGCAGACCAGACGCAGCAGCGGGTGGTCGTTGACGAAGGCGCCCCGAAAGTCGGGCCAGCGGCGGGCCGGGAAGCGCAGCACCGCGGCCAGCGCCGACGACCAGCGCTGCGCCGCCACCGCCCGGGTCGCCGCCACAAGTGCGGGGTCGAGCAGCAGGGCCGCCTGCGGGCCCGGCATGGCCAGCACCGCCGCCTCGCACGCCCGGCCGTCCACCCGCGGCCCCGGTTCCACGGTCATCACCAGCCGGTCAGGCACCACGGTGAGGTCCCGGGCCAGGTGCTCGACCAGCGAGCGCAGCCCGTGCGGGGCCGCCCAGCGCACCGGCCCGGCGACCTCGCGCCGCCCCTCCGGGCCGTACGCGATCAGGGTGTCGGTCCACGGCCGGATCAGGCCGGCGGCCCGCCAGCCGTCGACGACCTCGGCGAAGTCCGGGTCGTCGACGGTGAGGTACGCGGCCCCCAGGTCGACGGGGCGGCCGTCGAAGCGTTTGCTGGCCATCCGCCCGCCGGTGACCCGGGCCCGCTCGCGGACCTCCACCGGGATGCCGGCCCGAGTCAGCTCGTTCGCGCAGGCCACCCCGGCGATGCCCGCGCCGACCACCACCACACCCGCCCGGTCCGCCGCCACCCCATGATCGTAAGCGGCGGGCGGCGTGCCGGCCTCCGGACCGAAGGGCTGACCGAGGCCGCCGGATCGACGAGCTCCCGGCGGAGGCCGGTCGCGGCCGGGAGTCAGCGCGGGGGCAGGCGGTGCAGCTCCACCCGGTCGAGCCGCCCCGCCGCCACCCGCGCGGTCAGGTACGTCGCGTACGGCTGGGCCCGACGGTCAGTGGGTGAGCCGGGGTTGAGCAGGCGCAGTCCGTTCGGGGCCACGCTGTCCCACGGGATGTGGGAGTGCCCGAAGACGAGCAGGTCGCAGTAGGGGTAGGCGGCCGCGCAGCGCTCCTCCCGGCGGGTCTTCGGCCCGGTCTCGTGCACCACCGCCACCCGCAGCCCGGCCAGTTCGACCCGGGCCACCTCGGGCAGCCGGGCCCGCAGCGGCGGCCCGTCGTTGTTGCCGTAGACGCCGATCAGTCGGCGGGCCCGGGCCGCCATCGCGTCCAGCAGCGACACGTCCACCCAGTCCCCCGCGTGCAGCACCACGTCGGCGGCGTCGATCGCCGCCCAGAGCGCCGGCGGCAGGTCCCGCGCCCGCTTCGGCACGTGGGTATCAGCGGTAACGACCAACTCCACCCCCCGATCCTCCCCCACCCCGCCCCGTCTCCGCGTCGATCATGAGGTTGGCGGCACTCGGGGAGATCCACTCCGCCGTCAACCTCATGATCGCCGGCGCGGGCGGGGCGGGGCGACGGGCGGGGTCAGGCGCCCTGGCCCTGGTTCTGCATGAGGCCACCGTCGATGAAGTACGTCGACCCGGTCACGTAGTCGGCGTCGTCGCTGGCCAGGAAGACCGCCACCTTGGCGATCTCCTCCGGCTTCGCGGCCCGCTTCCAGGGGATGCTCTGCACCTGCTCCTCCAGGTACTTCGGGTCGTCGATGGCCCGCTGGTTGAACGGGGTGAGCACCATTCCCGGCCCGATGTTGTTGACGTTCATGTGCATCGGCGCCACCTCGAGGGCCAGGCTCTTGGCCAGCTCCAGCATCCCGCCCTTGCTGGCGTCGTAGTCGGAGCCGCCGGCCCGGGCCACCTCCTGGTGGATCGAGGTGATGTTGATGATCTTCCCGTGCCCGCCCTGGTCACGCCGGTGCCGGACGAACCGGCGGCAGCAGAAGAACATCCCGTACAGGTTGGTCCGGATGCACCGGTCCCAGGTCTCGGTGTCCAGGTCCGCCACCGGAATGCCGGAGGCGTCGACGCCCGCGTCGTTCATCAACACGTCCAGCGTGTCGAACTCGGCCAGCGCCTCCTCGAACATCGCCTCCACCTGGTGCTCCACGCTGATGTCGCCCTGCACCACCACGGCCCGCCGGCCGGCCTTCTCGATCTCCGCCTTGGTGTGGTTCGCCCCGGCGTGGTCGTGGAGATAGTGCACCACCACGTCGGCGCCCTCCCGGCCGAACTCGATGGCGGTGGCCTGGCCGATGCCCGAGTCCGAGCCGGTGATCAGGGCGGTCTTGCCCGCCAGTCGTCCGGTCATCCGCGCGCTCCCTCCGTGGTCGCCGTACCGGTCGGCACGGCCTCCCGTTCGAACCGTTCGGCGGCCTCGGTGATATGGCCCGCGGCGTTGATCAGGCCGACGTGCGAGAAGGCCTGCGGGAAGTTGCCGAGCTGCTCGCCGGTGGCCTGGTCGATCTGCTCGGCGTACAGGCCGAGGTCGTTGAGCCCGGCGGCGAGCTGCTCGAACAGCCGCCGCGCCCGGTCCAGCTCGCCGGCCTCGGCGAGGCAGCTGACCAGCCAGAACGAGCAGATCACGAAGCCCGCCGGGTCGGTGTCCCAGCGCCGCAGCAGGCCGTCGCGGGAGAGCCGGCGCTCCACCACGTCCATCGTCGACCGCATCCGCGGGTCGTCGGCCGGCAGGAAACCGACCAGCGGCATGATCAGCACGGAGGCGTCCAGCTCGTCCGAGTCGAACGCCCCGGTGTACGCGCCGAGCCGGTCGTTCCAGCCCCAGGTGAGCACCGCCTGGCGCACCTCGTCCCGGGCCGCCGCCCAGCGGGCCAGGTCGGCGTCGTCGCCGATCAGCCGCCCGAAGCGGACCGCCCGGTCCAGCGCGGTCCAGCACTGCACCTTGGACGACAGGTAGTGCCGCTCGGCGTCGCGGGCCTCCCACATCCCGGCGTCCGGCCGGCGCCAGTCCAGCACCGCCTGGTCGGCGAGGCCGTGCAGCAGCTGACGGACCTCGGGCGACATCGGGTCGAGGTAGTACCGCATCAACCAGGCGGCGTCGAGGATCTCGCCGAGCACGTCCGTCTGCCGCTGCCGCCAGGCGTCGTTGCCGACGAGGACCGGCTGGCTGCCGGCGTACCCGGCCAGGTGGTCGAGGCGGTGTTCGGTGAGGTCCCGCTCGCCCTCCACGCCGTACATGATCGGCACGGGTTCGTCACCGATCCGGCCCATGGCCCGGGACACCCAGGCGAACTGTCGGTTGGCCTCGTCCGGACAGGCGGCCCGCCAGAGCGCCTGGAGGGTGAGGCTGAAGTCGCGTACCCAGACGAAGCGGTAGTCGTAGTTGCGGTCGCCGCCCAACTCCTCGGGGAGCGAGGTGGTGGCCGCGGCGACCACCGCTCCGCTGGGCTGGTAAGTCATCCCCTGCACCACCATGGCGCTGCGCCGGACCTGGTCGCGGTAGCACCCCCGGTAGTCGTGCAGCCCGGCCCAGGACCGCCAGCCGGCGACCGCGTCGGCCACCACCTGGTCGGCGTCGGGCAGCGCGGGCTCCCCGCCGTCGTAGGTCGGGGCGTACCCGAGGGTGAAGTGGTGGGCGGTGCCGACGCGGGCGGTGAACCGCCCGGACGCGGCCCCGTCGCCGCAGCTCATCGGGACGTTGGCGCGCAGGCTCAGCCGGGTGCCGCCGGCCACGGCGTCGATGACCTCCTCGGTGCCGGTGACGTAGGCGCGCACCCGCCCGTACTCGAAGCGGGGCTGGTAGTCCACCCGCATCGGCACCTCGCCGGAGAGCCCCTCGACGACCCGGGCGAGCACCCGGGGCGACCGCAGGCCGATCTCGTGCCCGCGCGCGCCGGGCTCCAGCGCCAGGGCGTCGGTGACGGCCACCACCCCGGTCGCGGTGGTGAAGACGGTACGCAGCACCAGCGTGTCCTCCAGGTAGGACCGCTCGGTGGTGAAGTCGTCCACGGGCCGGATGCTCCAGTGGCCGGCGCGATCGTCGAGCAGCCGGCCGAAGACCGAGGGGCCGTCGAAGCGGGCCGGGCACCACCAGTTCACCGCACCGGCCCGGTCGACCAGCGCCGCGCTGCGCCCGTCGGCGAGGAACCCGTGCTCGCTGATCCGTCCCGCCTCCACACTCGTGCCTACCCGGCCCGTCCGCCGCCATGCGTGCCGCGCCCGTCGTCCCGGACGTGTTACCGGAGGACAGCGGTGGGAACGCGGCGGGTTGACGAAGGAGGACGCTCATGACCAGACCCTCGACTCCGTCCCCGGCCTGGCGGCCCGGGATGCCGGGCGGCTCCAACCTCCCGTCCGGCCCCGGCGGTCAACCGGCCGCGCCGAGCGGGGACGGCCACGGGCCGGAGCCAGGTCCACCGACCGTCACGATCGGCACCTACCCGGACTATCCATCCGCCCAGCGGGTGGTGGACTATCTGGCCGACAACCGGTTCCCGGTGGAGCACGCGGCGATCATCGGCACCAACCTCACCCTGGTGGAGACGGTGATGGGCCGGATGACCACGGGCCGGGCCGCGCTGATCGGCGCGGGGGCCGGCGCCTGGTTCGGGCTCTTCATCGGCCTGCTGTTCGGCATCTTCACCGCCGGGAGCTGGCTCGCGGTGATCGTGGTCGGGTTGGTGATCGGCGCGATCTGGGGTGCCGTGTTCGGCGCGGTGGCCCACGCGATGACCGGGGGCCAACGGGATTTCACCTCGGCCAGTTCGCTGCGCGCCAGCCAGTACGCCGTGACCGTGCACGCCGACCTGGCCGACCAGGCCCGGCAGTTGCTCGGCCGGATGCACCTGACGCCGACCGGCGCGACCGCCCGGTAGCCGACCGGCACCAGCCGAGAGGGCCCCGCGCGGGCCCTCTCCTCAGTCTGTCGACAGGTCCGGCCGGTGCTCCCGGATCCACTGCTCCACGTCCGACTTCCGCCACACCTTGCCCATCGCCAAAACGGCGATCGGCTCGGGGAAGTTCCGCTGATTGGCGATCACCGAGGCGCGCTGCCGGGAGACACCGCCGAGCATCACCCGGATCTCCGACACGCCGACAAGCTCCACATGTTGACGATGACAGCGGCGATGCATCTAGACGGAGACAACTACGCAGGCCGTTGACGTAGTCAACACGTTGCACCACCATGAGCAGGTGACCGTCCCTCTGCACGACCGCCAGCGTCGGGCCGTGCGCCCGCACCTGCCCATGCGGCCCCTGTGGCTGTGCCGGATCTGCGCCGCGCCGTGGCCGTGCCAGCCGGCCCGGCTGTTGCTGCTGATGGAGCACCGGCGGGATCGGGTGGCCCTCTCGGTCTACCTGGCGGGCCTGCTCTTCGACGCCACCGCGGACCTGATGAAGCTCAACCCGAATGCCACCCCGTCCCCGGCGGAACTCTTCGACCGCTTCCTCGCCTGGGCCGCCCCGGAAAGCCGCAACCGCCGCCAGGTTGATCATGAGGTTAGCGCCATTCTCGGAGATCAAACTCCCCGCCAATATCATGATCAACGCTAGAAACGGACAGCGGGCCAGGTCTCAGGCCCGGTAGGCAAGCTCCCCGGCCCGGATCGGGACGTCGAGGCGGTTCTCCGGCGGGGCGAGGGGGCAGGCCCAGCGGTCGTCGTACGCGCAGCTCGGGTTGTAGAGGTAGTTGGCGTCGAGGCGGACCCGCCCGCCGGGCAGCACGGTCAGGCCGCGCCCGAAGGTGCCCTTCACCGTGTCGGTCAGGTAGCGCCCACCGCCGTAGGTCTCGGCGCCGCAGGTGGCGTCGCGCAGGGGCACGAACAGCCCACCCCCGTACGCCTCGATCCACCACACGGTGAGCGGGCCCCACGGTGTGTCGGCCACCGCGACCCGGCGGTACCGGACGACCCCGTCGGGCCCGCCGGTGTCGATGGTCTCTGCGCCGGAGGCGGGCCGCAGCGGCGCCTCGACCACGGCCGCCGGATCGGGCGGAAACCAGCGCAGCCCCGGGAAGTCGGCCCGGTCGGCGGCCGGCAGCGGGCTGCACGGGTGCGTGCGGAACAGGTCGTCGCGGGCGGCCCGGAACCCGGCCAGGTCCAGGTCGGAGAGGTAGAGCCGGGCCACCCGCTCCCGCCAGTCGAGCAGGTCGAGATCATCCACTCCCCGACCCTAGCCCGCGCAGCAGTGTCCGGCTCTGCTTCAAATTCCAACCTCCTTCCCAGCACCACTCGTTGTCACGCGGCTCACACGTACTCCGCAGCACTTGTTTAAATTTGAAGTAGTGCTACTGTCATAGCCGTGACCGAGAGCCTGAGCCCCGAGCGGATGACCGCCTGGCGCGCCTACATCGAGGCGAGCCAGCGGCTCTTCACCCAACTCGAGGACGACCTCCGCGCCGACAGCGAGCTGAGCTTCGCCGACTACCACGTGCTGGTCCTGCTCTCCGAGGCGCCGGGGCAGCGGCTGCGGATGGGTGAGCTGGCCAGCCGGCTGGTGTTCTCGCCGAGCCGGCTGACGTACCAGATCTCCTCGATGCAGAAGCGTGGCCTGGTCGCCCGGCAGTCCTGCCCGGAGGACCGACGCGGCAGCGAAGCCGTGCTGACCGCGGCCGGCCTGCTGGCGCTGCGCGAGGCCGCGCCGCACCACCTGCGCTCCGTGCGCACCCACCTGATCGACGACCTCGACGACGCCGAGGTCGCCTGCCTCACCCGGGTCTTCGAGCGGCTCGGCCGGCGCCTACGCGCCGACCGCGACGCGTCGTCCACCCCGGCCGACAAGTAAGGAGCCCGCGATGCCCGCCATCACCGTCGACGACGTCCTCGTCCTGCCCCGCCTGCCGCAGCTGGACGAGTCCACCGCCTTCCGTCCGGTCCGCCGGCTGACCACCGCCCCGAGCGGGTACGAGGGCGAGGGCTTCCCGGTCCGCCGGGCCTTCGCCGGCGTGCCGCTGACCGAACTGGACCCGTTCGTCCACCTCGACCAGATGGGCGAGGTCGACTACGCGCCGGGTGAGCCGAAGGGGACCGCCTGGCACCCGCACCGCGGCTTCGAGACGGTGACCTACATGATCGATGGGATCATGGATCACCAGGACTCGCAGGGCGGCGGCGGGACCATCACCGACGGCGACACCCAGTGGATGACGGCCGGCAGCGGCCTGCTCCACATCGAGGCGCCGCCGGAGCACCTGGTGATGAGCGGCGGCCTCTTCCACGGTCTCCAGCTCTGGGTCAACCTGCCCCGGGTGGCGAAGCTGAACCCGCCGCGCTACCAGGACATCCGCGGCCGGGAATCGGCGCTGCTGACCACGCCCGACGGCGGCGCGCTGATCCGGGTGATCGCCGGGGAGATCGCCGGGCACCGGGGCCCGGGCTCGACCCACACCCCGATCACCATCGCGCACGTGACGCTGCAGCCCGGCGCGGAGCTGAGCCTGCCCTGGCGGCCGGACTTCAACGCACTGGTCTACGTGCTGGCCGGCCGGGGCACGGTGGGCAGCGACCGCCGCCCGATCCACCTCGGCCAGCTCGCGGTGCACGGCGCGGGCGACGCGCTGCGGGTCACCGCCGACGCGAAGCAGGACGGCAACACCCCGGCCCTGGAGCTCTACCTCATGGGCGGGCAGCCGATCCGGGAGCCGGTCGCGCACTACGGCCCGTTCGTGATGAACACCCGGGACGAGCTGGTCCAGGCGTTCGAGGACTTCCAGGCCGGCCGGCTCGGCGTGATCCCGGCCGGGCGGATGCCGCACACCGACGGCGAGGGCTCCCGGCCCTGACCCATCCGCCCAGCACGGGCGTCCCGGGGCAACCCGGGGCGCCCGCCGGCGCTCAGGAGACGGCGAAGATGCCGGCCACGCCGAGGATCACCATCACCAAGACCGCCACCAGCGCACCCCGCTCCCCCTCCACCGCCGGCGCGCGGTGCTCGGTCACGGTGTTCGTCGTCTCGGCGGACATGGTGCGGCCTCCTCCGTGGGGCGGTACAGGGTCGCGGCGGGACCCACGGGAGGGCCGGCCGACCTGGGGCGGTCAGCGCGCGGGGCCGTCTCGGGGGGCCTACCGTGAGGTCGGGGTCGACCTCGGGAGGCTGGAACGTGGCGATGCGGGACTGGTTCCTCACCGCACAGGAACGTGCCAACCCGGCATCTGAGTTACCCATCTGGACGACCGGAAACCTCGCCGAGCCGCTCATTCACGGCGCCGCCTACTTTGACCGGCTGGTCCGCGAGGTGGCGGCGCTAAAGGCCGGTGACCACCTGTTCTTCACCGACTGGCGCCGGCCGGAGGCCGGTGGCGGCCGGCGGATGGTCCAGCGCGACCGGCAGCGCCGGGTACGCGAACGACACCCGGGGCGAGTACAGGCCGCCGCAGATGGTGAGCGGGTTGGCCGGGCGTAACGGATAGACCGGGTGTGCCGGGACGAGGAACTCCACCGACTCGACCTCGAACGGGGTCACCGGTTCGGCCACGTACGGGAATTCGGCGCTGAACAGCCCGCCGCCCCAGGCGGTCAGGTAACGGTGGTGCCCGCTGAACACCCGGCAGCCGGTGCCGCCGACGCGGGCGATCGTGCGGATGAGCGCAGCCCCGTCCGCGTGGGTCTCCGCGGTCAACTGCTCGCCCCGCAGGTCGAGCCAGGTCTTCCCGGGTGTCGCCGGGACGCCCCGGGCGGCGGCGTAGTCGCGGACCCGGGGGCTGGAGGCGAAGTAGTGAATCCACAGGCCGCCGGGGGTGTCCCCCGCGGCCGGCGGCTCGATGCCGTCGAGCGCGACGCCGAGGTAGGTGAGGGAGTACGCGCCGAGGCCGGAGGTCTGCGCCGCGTCGTCCACCACGTACTGACAGAGGAACACCTGGCGGTCGGGGCTCGGACACACCCCGGCGGGCAGTACCGCCGCGACCGCGTCGGGGTCCGCCGGGAGCCAGCTGAACTGCAGCATCCGGGCGTTGAGGACGAGTTGCGGAGCGGCGGGGTCGAGCACGGGGTGCCTCCGTATACGGCTACCCCGTGACGCTACGGGCGGTCTCGTCAGCGGGACAACGACCGAAAGTCGGCAATGCGAGCTGATTGTCGGCTTCTCCGTTGACCGCTCGGTTGAGCTGCACTGACGAAGCGGACACCCGAAGCGGGCTCGGACTGCGGGCCGCTGCCGGCCCGCGATGTCTCGATATCGCCGAATAAGGTAGGTAAGATCCCATAAGTACATCGTACTTTCGGCTAGATTTCTTCCGGACGATCGGGTTACGGTGGCTCCCGAACGTACGAACTGAAGCTGAACCGACGCGTCACGACTTTCCTTCGCGGACGAGGTGCAGGGAGGACCACCATGACCGCGCACACGATCAGCGAGCAGGCGACCACACCGTCCACCACCGGGAAGCTCGACCCGGGCGCGCTCACCGACAGCGCCGCCGACCTGCTCAACGCGATGGCGGCGCTGCCCGCCAACCACCCGTCGCGCCCCGCGCTGCGCGACCGGGCGATCGAGGCCTGGCTGCCGCTCGCAAACCACCTCGCCCACCGCTACAGCGGCCGGGGCGAGCCCACCGACGACCTGGCGCAGACCGCCGCCGTCGGGCTGATCAAGGCGATCGACAAGTTCGACCCCTCCCGGGGCGTCGACTTCGCCGGCTACGCCATCCCGACCATCATCGGCGAGCTCAAGCGGCACTTCCGCGACCGGACCTGGGACATCCGGGTGCCCCGGCGCCTCCAGGAGCTGCGGCTGGCCATCTCCGACGCCAACAGCGCGCTGCTGCAGACCCTCGGCCGCTCGCCGACGGTCGCCGACATCGCCGCCCACCTCAACCTCACCGAGGAAGAGGTGCTGGAGGGCCTGGAAGGCGCCCGCGCCTACAACGCGTTGTCGCTGTCCACCCCGACCGGCGACGGCGACCGGGCCACCGAGCTGGGCGACATGCTCGGCGGCGAGGACGGCGAGTTCGAGCTGGCCGAGCTGCGGGTCGCCCTGGGCCCGGCGCTCGCCACGCTGGACGAGCGGGAGCAGAAGATCCTCACCCTGCGGTTCTACGGCAACCTGACCCAGTCCCAGATCGCCGAGCAGATCGGCGTGTCACAGATGCACGTGTCCCGGCTGCTGGCCCGGGCGCTGACGAGGCTGCGCGGGCAACTCGACGGAGCGTACTGACGGGTGGACGACGGTGGTCGGGCCGGCGGGCCCGACCACCGTCGCGTCCACGCGGCCCGGTCGGCGGTTCGCCGACCGGGCCGTACCCGGTTTCCCGCACGTCGACCCGGGCCGCGTGGACAGCCGCGCATCGACGGCGCGCACCGCTCAGCCGACCGGGTCGCGCCACATCGGGTAGAAGGGGGCGCCGTCGGGAACGCGGAACGGCTCGGCGGCCCGGTAGCCGTGCCGGGCGTACAGGTCGCGGCTGCGCTCGCTGCTCGCCTCCAGGTATGCGGGCACGCCTTCGGCGTCGAGCACGCCGTGATGGTGCCGCAGCAGCGCGTTGCCCAGGCCCCGCCCCTGGCGTTCCGGCGCGACCGCCAGAAACGCCAGATGGTGGTGGTCGGCGTGCGGGTGGTGTGCCTCGAACAGCTCGTCGAGATGCTGGAACCGCGGCGTCCACTCGCCGCAGGCGGCGGCGAGCCGGGCGTCGTAGTCGGCCGGCGGCGGGGCCGGCTCGCCGGTCTGCGGGAACCAGACCGCGACGCCCGCCCGGTCCGCGGTGCCGTGCACGATCCCGTGCAGCATCGCGTGGTCGACCAGGATCTCGAAGTTGTCGGCGAGCACCGCCTCCCGCTTCGCCTCGTCTGGCACGAGCCACCGGGTGACGGCCAGCAGCCGGAAGGCCCGGGCGATCCGCTCGGCGACCGACCGGGTCTCCGCCGGCCCGAGCCGCTCGATCGGCACCTCGCTCATGCCGTCACCTCGCTCCGCTCGGCGCCGCCATGAGGCACCACGGCACCGCACTGACGATTCGCTCGCTGACGCTCGCTCATGCCGTCATCTCCGCCCCGGCCGGCGGCGTCACCTCGTCGGCCGTCCGCGGCGCGTCGACGACGGCGCTCTCCGCGCCCAGCCCGATCCGGGCGTACACGGCCGGCCGGGTGCGGCGCAGCACCAGCCCCCAGAGCAGGCCGAGCAGCGCCGCCACCGGGTAGACCGCCGGGATCATCCAGCGCAGCGGCGAGTCCGGGGCGACCCCGAGCAGGATGGCGAAGTTGTCCACCGCGACCACGATGACGGCGACCAGCGCGATCGCGGCGAGGGCGGGGGCGACGACCCGCCGCCACAGCGTCTCCTCGGTGCGGGTCCGGGCGAAGAAGGTGATCACCGCGACCGCGGTGGCGGTGATCAGCAGCAACACCCCGAACCCGCCGCCGGTGCCGCCCCAGAAGAACAGCTGCACCAGCGGGTCCCAGCCGGCGGCCGCGTAGAGGACGATCACGACCAGGCCGAGGGCGCTCTGCGCCAGGGAGGCGGCCCGCGGCGCCCCGGTGAGCGGCGAGGTCTGCCCGAACAGTGCCGGCAGCACCCGCTCCCGCCCGAGCGCGAAGGCGTACCGGGCGGTGGTGTTGTGGAACGAGATCATCGCCGCCAGCAGCGAGGTGAGGAAGAGCGCCTGGCCGATGGTCACCGCGGTGTCGCCGAGGTGCGCGCCGGCGAGGTTGAAGATGAGCCCCGTGCTCTGTTCCCGGGACGCGTCGACGATCCGGTCCGGCCCGGTGGCGACGGTCATCGTCCAGGCCGAGAAGGCGTACAGACCGGCGATGATGGCCACCGACAGGTAGGTGGCCATCGGGACGGTCCGCTTCGGGTCCTTGCTCTCCTCGCTGAACACCACCGCGGACTCGAAGCCGGTGAAGCCGGTCGTGGCCAGCACCAGGATCGCGCCGACCCCCGGCACCAGCAGATTGTCCGGCGACAGGGTGGCGAAGCTGACCGAACCGCCGGCCGGGTGGGTGACCTGCGCCAGGTCGAAGACGAGGATGACCGCGATCTCGGCCAGCAGCAGCACGGCGAGCACCAGGCCGTTCACGTCCACCCGGAGCACGCCCAGCACCGCGACCAGCGCCCAGGCGACCAGGGCCACCACCCACCAGGCGGGTGAACTGCCGAAGAGCTGGTCCAGCACCGGCTCGGCGGCCGCGCCGATCGCGCCGTAGAGCCCGACCTGCAGCGCGTTGTACGCGATCAACGCGACCCACGCCGCACCGACCCCGGCGGGCCGACCGAGCCCACGGGCGATGTACGCGTAGAACGCGCCGGCGTTCGTCAGCCGGCGGGCCATCGCCACGTAGCCGACCGCGAAGAGGGTGAGCACCAGCGCGACCGCCAGGAACGCCAGCGGGATGCCGGTGACGCCGGTGACGGCGTACCCCGTGGTGACCACGCCGGCCACCACGGTCAGCGGGGCGGCGGCGGAGAGGACGAAGAAGACGACCGACGGTATGCCGAGCCGGCCGCGGGCCAGGGCCTCGGAGACGTTGCTGGGACGCTCGACGGTGGCTGCAGGGGGCATGGGGGCTGCTCCGGTGGAGGGGGAGGAATGGGGGCGGTGACCCGGAGGTCAGGGGATGCCGCGCAGCACCGCGGCACCGACGGCGGCCTCGGTGTGCCCGACCAGTTCCTTCAGCGGCGCGGGCAGCGTGGGGATGAGCCCGCTCAGCCGGTGGTGGGCCTGCGGTCCGGCGCTGAACAGCACCTCGCGGGTCAACCCGGTGGCGGCGATCAGGCCGAGCAGCAGGGCGTCCGGCACGGCGATGGGCTCCGGGCGTTCCAGCAGGGTCCACAGCCGGGCCGCCGGCCAGGCGGCCGCGTTCAGATCGACCGGAACGTAGCTGAGGCTCGTCCGCAGGAGACGCCGGTTCTCCTGGCGGCGCAGCACCCCGGCGCGGGCCAGCCGCTCGCCGACCGCGGTCACGCCGGTCTGGGCCAGGAAACTGAGCCAGGTGCGGACCGCCCGATGCTGGGCCTCGCCGATCAGCTGGTCGAGCACGGTGTGCGCGAGCGCGTCGGCCGGCGGCCGGCGGTCGAGCACGGTGATCAGTCCGGAGGCGACGGTGATCCGTCGAAAGAGGATCAGCTCGCCGAGGAGGCTGGCGGCGAGGCCGAGCCCCGTCGCGGCCGGGTGCAGTCTGGCCTTGCCCCGGCTGTCGTTGTGCGCGATCAGGAAGAACTCGTCAGCGATGAGCAAACGAGCCTCCCGGCTGTCCACAGGTGATGGCTGATACCGGGAAGAGAATGCACCGCAAAGCTCCGGGGATGCAACTCCCGAATTTCACGGTTGCAGTCCGCGCCCGGCGTGAGCTGCGGATCTTGGCGTGCCAAACTCGACGGCGTGACCGCCAGTCCCACCGTTCGTCGCCGCCGCATCGCCCGGGAACTCCGCCAACTGCGCGAACGCGCGGGGATGACCCTCGACGTGGCCGCGCGCCAGCTCGACATGTCGAAGAGCAACCTCTCCCGCATTGAGAACGCGCAGATCGGCATCAAACCGCGGGACGTCCGGGCCGCGCTCGCGCTCTACCAGGTGACCGGCGCGGACGCCGAGGCGCTGATCGAGATCGCCCGGGGGGCGCAGCAGCGCGGCTGGTGGCAGAACTACAGCGACGTCCTGCCGGAGTGGTTCGAGTTCTACGTCGGGCTGGAGGCCGAGGCGGCGACGCTGCGCACGTACGAGGCCGAGGCGGTGCCGGGGCTGCTGCAGACCGAGGCGTACGCCCGGGAGATCTACCGGGTCACGGCGGGCGAGGAGGGCGTCGAGCGCAAGGTCGCCGCCCGGCTGCGCCGGCAGGAGGTGCTGCACCGGGAGGCACCGGTCCGGCTGTCGGTGGTGCTCAACGAGGCGGTGCTGCTGCGCGCCGTCGGCGGGCCGGCGGTGATGGCCGATCAACTCACCCACATGGCACGACTCGCTCAACTACCCAACGTAGCCATCCATGTACTTCCATTCGGTGCCGGTGGTCACCCGGCGATGAGCACCTCCTACGTCATCCTCGGCTTCGCCGACGCGGCCGACGCCTCCGTGGTCTACCTGGACAATCTCACTATGGGACTGGCTCTGGAGGAGCTTGCGCAGGTGCAACGGTATAGCCTGCTGCATGAGGAGCTGTGTCGGATGGCACTGGATCCGGCGGCGTCGTTGGCCCGCCTGGAGGACGCTTCTCGTAACTTTGCGTGACCGCTCGGCGGCACGCCGGCTGAAGAAGAGGTAACGGGGATGGGGCTCGACCTGTCGGGGGCGGGCTGGCGCACCAGCACGCGTAGCAGTGGCAACGGCAACTGCGTGGAGGTCGCCGCCGTGGGCGGTCGGATCGCCGTGCGGGACAGCAAGGACCGCCCCGGTCCCGTCCTGGCCTTCGGGCCGGCGGCGTGGGCGGCCTTCGTCGCCGGCGTGGACGGGGTGCGCCCGGCCTGACACGCCGGATGCGAGAGTGGACCGGTGCTCTCCGACGTAGCCCTCGACCTTCCGGTCCGGTCGGTGCTGCCGGCGCTGGTCGAGGCGCTGCGCGCGGCCGGCACGGCGGTCTTGGTGGCGCCGCCCGGCACCGGCAAGACCACCCTCGCCCCCCTCGCGGTGGCCGACGCAGTCCCGGGCCGGGTGGTGATCGCCCAGCCCCGCCGGGTGGCCGCCCGGGCCGCCGCGCACCGGATGGCCGCCCTGCTCGGCGAGCACGTCGGCGGCCGGATCGGGTACGCCGTCCGGGGCGAGCGCCGGGTCGGTCCGCAGACCCGGGTCGAGGTGGTCACCACCGGCCTGCTGGTCCGGCGGCTGCACCACGATCCGGAACTGCCCGGCGTCGCCGCGGTGCTGCTCGACGAGGTCCACGAGCGACAGCTCGACGCCGACCTGGCCCTGGCCTTCGGCGTCGAGGCCCGGGGCGCGCTCCGGCCCGACCTGTGGCTGCTGGCGATGTCGGCCACCCCGCAGGCGGACCGGTTCGCCGCGCTGCTGGGCGGGTCCGACCGGCCCGCGCCGGTGGTCCGGGCCGAGGCGGCCCTGCACCCGGTGACCCGGATCTGGGCGCCCCCGCCCCGGCCGGTCGCCGCGCCGGGCGCGGGCCGGGTCGCGCCGGCGCTGCTGGACCACGTGGCCGCCACGGTCCGCCGGGCGCTGCATGAGCAGGCCGGGGACGTGCTGGTCTTCCTGCCCGGCGCCGGCGAGATCGCTGCCGTCGGCACCCGCCTGGCCGACCTGCCCGACTCGGTGGCGGTCCTGCCGCTGCACGGCCGGCTGCCCGGGGCGGCGCAGGACGCCGCGCTACGGCTGCCGGCGGCCCGGCCCCGGGACATCGCGCCGCCAGGTGCAACGGCGGCGGACCGCCCAGCCCGGCCGCACGCCGCGGCACGCCCCGCAACGGTCGACCGGCGGCGGGTGGTGCTGGCCACTGCCGTGGCGGAGAGCAGCCTGACCGTGCCCGGAGTGCGGGTGGTGGTGGACGCCGGCCTGAGCCGGGTGCCCCGGACCGACCTGGCCCGGGGCTTGGGCGCGCTGGTCACCGTGCCGGTGTCCCGCGCGGCGGCCACCCAGCGGGCCGGCCGGGCCGGGCGGGAGGGCCCGGGCGCGGTCTACCGGTGCTGGTCCGAGGCCACCCACGCCCGGCTCGCCCCGCAGCCGGAGCCGGAGATCGCCACCGCCGACCTGACCGGGTTCGCGCTGGAGCTGGCCGCGTGGGGTGACCCGGACGGGGCCGGGCTGGCGCTGCCCGACCCGCCGCCGCCCGCCGCCCTCACGGTCGCCCGGGAGACCCTCACCACGCTGGGCGCGGTCGACGCGGACGGCCGGATCACCGGCCGGGGGCGGGCCATCGCGGCGGCCGGCGCGCACCCGCGGCTGGCCCGGGCGCTGCTCGACGGGGCGCAGCGGGTCGGCGCCGACCGGGCCGCCGAGGTGGTCGCCCTGCTCGCCGACGAGACACTCGGCGGCGCGGGGGACGATCTGACCGCGCTGTGGCGGCGGGTGCGGGGCGGCACGGACCAGGCCGCCACCGCCCGCTGGCGCGCCGAGGTACGCCGGCTCCGCGCCACCCTGGCGACGGACAGCGCGCCAGCCGATCGCCCCCGGGCTGCGGCCGCCCGTGCCGGCCGGGATCACCGCCGGCCAGCCGCGGACGCCACCGGGGAGCGCCTCCCCGACGACCTGGCGGCCGGGCTGCTGGTGGGGCTCGCGTACCCGGAGCGGCTGGCCCGGGCGCGCCGGGCCGGCGGGTCCGCGTACCTGATGGCGGGCGGGACCGCGGCGGAGTTGGCGGCCGGGTCGGGGCTGGCCGGCTCGGCCTGGCTGGCGATCGCGGTGGCCGACCGCTCCCCCGGCGCGCCGACCGCCCGGGTGCGGCTCGCCACCCCGGTCGACGAGGTGACCGCGCGGGAGGCCGGCGGACCCCTGCTCCGCGCCGACCGGGAGGTCGGCTGGTCCGGCGGGGACGTGGTGGCGCGGGAGGTCCTCCGGCTCGGCGCGATCGAGCTGGTCGACCGGCCCCTCGCGGCGCCCGACCCGGAGCTGATGGCCGAGGCGGTGCTCACCGGGCTGCGCCAGGCCGGGCTGGGCCTGCTGACCTGGACGCCGGAGGCGACCGCGCTGCGCCGGCGGCTGGCGTTCTGCCGGCAGGCGCTCGGCGTCGAGTGGCCGGACGTGTCCGACGCGGCGCTGCTCGACGGCGCTGCCACCTGGCTGGCTCCGGAGCTGGCCGGCGCCCGGCGCCGGGCGGACCTGGCCCGCATCGACGTCGCGGCGGCGCTGCGCCGGCTGCTCGACTGGCGGCAGGCGGCCCGGCTCGACGAGCTGGCGCCGGAACGGCTGCCGGTGCCCAGCGGCTCCCGGATCCGGGTGGACTACGCCGACCCGGCCGCCCCGGTGCTGGCGGTCAAGCTGCAGGAGACCTTCGGCTGGCGGGACGCGCCGCGGATCGCCGACGGCCGGGTGCCGGTGCTGCTGCACCTGCTCTCCCCGGCCGGCCGGCCGGTCGCGGTCACCGCCGACCTGGCCTCGTTCTGGCGGGTGGGCTACCCGCAGGTGCGGGCGGAACTGCGCGGACGCTACCCGCGGCACCCGTGGCCGGAGGATCCGACCACCGCCGAGCCGACCCGGCGGGCCGCGCCGCGCCGGCGCTGACCCCGGCTACTCGTCCACCACGTCGGCGATCACCACGGTCACGTTGTCCGGGCCGCCGGCCCGCAGCGCCAGGTCGATCAGCTTGCGGGCGCACGCCGCCCGGTCGGGGTACTCGCGGAGCACCTCGGCGAGGGTGTCCGGACGGACCACGTTGGAGAGGCCGTCGCTGCACAGCAGCCAGCGATCGCCGGCCCGGGGCACCATCGTCGCGTACGACGGGGAGACCTCGTCACCCTGCAACGCCTGGGTCACCACGGCCCGGCGGGGGTGGCTGCTCGCCTGATCCGGGGTGATCACGCCCTGGTCGACCAGCATCTGCACGAACGTGTCGTCCCGGGTGACCTGCTTGAGCACGCCCTCGCGGAACAGGTACGCCCGGGAGTCGCCGACGTGGGCCAGAGCCAGGCAGCTTCCGGTGCGGGCGAAGAGCAGCGCGGTGAGTGTGGTGCCCATGCCCTGGCGTTCCGGGTCCTCCACGACGGCTTGACGTATCCGCGTGGTGGCCAGCTCGATGCCGCTCTGGAGGGCGGCGACCAACGCGTCCTCGGGGGTCTCCACGTCCAGCGGGCCGACCGCGTCGATGGCGATCTGGCTGGCCAGGTCACCGGCCGCCATGCCGCCCATGCCGTCGGCCACGGCGACCAGCCAGTTGCCGGCGTGCTGGGCGTCCTGGTTGCCACTGCGGATCAGCCCACGGTCGCTCGCCCCCACGGAACGAAGCTTCAGGGTCATGGGAGGCAGCCTGCCAGGCGAAGGCAGCAGTTGTCTCTAGGAGATCAGGATGATGCTGGCGTGGCGCGGCGAATCTCACTGTCGCATACGGCGGGCAGCCATCGGGCCGGATCAATTGACAGTGGGCGAAGGTGCTGGAAACATCGGACAGCAGGTGGGAGCGCTCCCAGCTCTTTTCGCCTCACCCCACTCCCCAGCGCGGAAGGAACCTCCGTGATCCCACACCGACGCCGCCTCGCGGCGCTCGCCGCGGCCACCACCCTGATACTCACCGGCGCCACCACCGGCGTGGCTTACGCCGAGGTGCCCCCGGACGCCCCCGAACAGCTCCGCAACGGCGACTTCAGCGCCGGCACCAGCCCCTGGTTCTCCTACGGCACCGGGGACCTCGCGGTCGTTGACGGGCGGCTCTGCACCACCGTCCCCGGCGGCCTGGCCAACCCGTGGGACGCCGGCATCGGACAGGACGCCGTGCCGCTCATCGCGGGCGCCGAGTACGAACTCTCCTTCGACGTCTCCGCCACGCCGGGGGCGGCCCTCAAGGCGGTGCTCCAGCTCGGCAGCGCGCCCTACACCACGTACGCCAGCGTCGACGCCACCGCGACCGGCACCGCGCAGCACGTCGCCACGACGTTCACCGCCCCGGCCGACAACCCCGGCGCCCAGCTCGTCTTCCAGGTCGGCGGCAGCCCCGCCGCGCAGACCTTCTGCCTGGACAACGTCTCACTGCGCGGCGGCGAGGCGGCCCCGCCGTACGAGCCGGACACCGGGCCGCGGGTCCGGGTCAACCAGGTCGGCTACCTGCCCGGCAGCCCGAAGAACGCCACCGTGGTCACCGACGCCACCGACCCGCTGCCCTGGCAGCTCAGGTCGGCCGCCGGAGCCGTGGTGGCCGGTGGCGAGACCACCCCGCGCGGGGTGGACGCCGCCTCCCAGCAGCGCGTGCACACCGTCGACTTCTCGTCGTTCCACACCCCGGGCACCGGCTACACACTGGTCGCCGACGGGGAGGCCAGCCACCCGTTCGACATCTCCGGCACCCTCTACGACCGGCTGCGGGTCGACTCGCTCCAGTTCTTCTACGCCCAGCGCAGCGGCACCCCGATCGACGGCGGCCTGATCGGCGCCGGGTATGCCCGCCCGGCCGGGCACCTGGGCGTCGCGCCCAACCAGGGCGACACCGACGTGCCCTGCCAGCCCGGCGTCTGCGACCACCGGCTGGACGTGCGCGGTGGCTGGTACGACGCCGGGGACCACGGCAAGTACGTGGTCAACGGCGGGATCGCCACCTACCAGCTGCTGAGCGCGTTCGAGCGCACCAAGACCGCGGAGACCGCGGCGGGCGGCGGGGCGCTCGGCGACGGGACGCTGCGGGTGCCCGAGCGGGGCAACACGGTGCCCGACATCCTCGACGAGGCCCGCTGGGAGCTGGAGTTCCTGCTGCGCATGCAGGTGCCCGCCGGCCAGCCGCTCGCCGGGATGGCCCACCACAAGATCCACGACCGGAACTGGACCGGGCTGCCGCTGGCCCCGCAGGACGACCCGCAGCCGCGTGAGCTGCACCCGCCGTCCACCGCGGCCACCCTCAACCTGGCCGCCGTGGCCGCCCAGTGCGCCCGGCTCTTCGCCCCGTACGACGCCGCGTTCGCGGCCCGGTGCGGCAGCGCCGCGAAGACGGCGTACGCGGCGGCCAAGGCGCACCCGGCGCGCTACGCGTCGCCGGCCGACGGCAACGGCGGCGGCGCGTACGACGACTCGAACGTCACCGACGAGTTCTACTGGGCGGCCGTCGAGCTCTGGCTGACCACCGGGGAGCAGGCGTACCTGACCGACCTCACCGCGTCGCCGCTGCACACCGCCGACGTCTTCGCCGCCGGAGGCGCGTTCGGCTGGCAGAGCGTGGCCGCGCTGGGTCGGCTCGACCTGGCCACCGTGCCGAACGCGCTGCCGGCCGCCGAGCACTCCCGGATCCGCACCTCGGTGACCGCCGCCGCCGACCGCTACCTGGCGACCCTGCGCGGCCAGGCGTACGGGCTGCCGCTGCCCGGCGAGGCCGGCGCGTACGTCTGGGGCGGCAACAGCAACATCATCAACAACGCGATCGTGCTCGCCACCGCGTTCGACCTGACCCGGGACGCGAGGTATCGGGACGGCGCGGTGCAGGCGGCCGACTACCTGCTCGGCCGCAACGCGCTGAACATGTCCTACGTGACCGGCTGGGGCGAGCAGAACGCGCACCACCAGCACAGCCGGATCTTCGCCCACCAACTCGACCCGGACCTGCCGAACCCACCGGACGGCTCCCTCGCCGGCGGCCCGAACGCCGCCCTCCAGGACCCGTACGCGGCCAACCTGCTGGCCGGCTGCCAGCCGATGTTCTGCTACGTCGACGACATCAACTCGTACTCGACCAACGAGGTGGCGATCAACTGGAACTCCGCGCTGGCCTGGCTGGCGTCCTTCCTGGCCGACCAGCGCGACGCGGCCGCGGTGGCGGCCCCGACCTGCGCCGTCACGTACACCACGCACGGCAGCTGGCCGGACGGCTTCAACACCCAGGTCATCGTGCGGAACACCGGCACGTCCGCCGTCGACGGCTGGAGCCTGCGGTGGGCGTTCACCGGCGACCAGCAGGTGCAGAGCTTCTGGTCGGCCCGGGTCAGCCAGTCCGGGGCCACGGTGACCGCGAAGAACGAGGCGTGGAACGCGAAGATCGCCCCGGGCGGCACGGTGACCTTCGGCCTGATCGGCACCACCGCCGGCGGCCCCAACCCCGCCCCCAACCTGATCACCCTCAACGGAACGGCCTGCACCCTGTCCTGAACCGCCGCGGGGTGGTGGCACCAAACCTCAGGAAGGTGCCACCACCCCGCGTGGACCGCGCAACTCCCGAAATTGTCGCCCGGTCCGCGGATCAGAAGAAGTTGTTGTAGAGGGCCTGCAGGAACACCGCCTGCCCGACCGAGAGCAGCACCAGGCCCGCGACCACGGCGCCCCGCCGCCAGCGCGGGACGAACGCGGCGGTCCAGCGGTCCACCACCACACCGGCCACGCCCGCCACCATCGGGTAGAGGAACATCCACGTCCGCTCCACCTCGCCCGGACGCAGCTTGGTCAGCTCCGACGGCAACCCCGCCCAGACGACCAGCACGAGCACGAGCACGAGCACGAGCACCGGCCGCCCGGCCCCCGGCACCTTCCGGAACACGCCGTAGATCCCGAGGGCGGCCAGCGGCAGACCCGCGTAGATCAGCCAGGCCGCCGGGCTGCCCAGGAACCAGTACCAGTTGTAGGGGACCGAAACCGCCGGTGACACCAGATAGGAGGCGAGGACGTCGAAGCCCAGGACGAGCCAGGCCAGGGCCAGCACCGCCGCTCCGGCGGCCGCCGCGGCGGCCAGCAGCCGCACCGCCGTCCGCCACCCGGTCTGGACCACCAGCGCGATGGCCGCCGAGAGCACGACGAAGGACGTGGCGAAGGTCATCAGGGTGCCCAGCCCCAACACGGCACCCGCGGCCGCCGACAGCCGCCACGACCGACGGTCGGCGGCGAGCAGGAAGAGCGCGACGCTCATGCTCAGCGGCACGGCGAAGGTCGTGTCGAGGGTGCTGTACGCCATCATCAACGGCGCCGGCGCCGCCGCGAAGAGCACGGCGCCGATCCGGCCGGCCCGCTCCCCGCCCAGGGTGCGACCGATCAGCCAGGCGGAGACCGCCGAGCAGAAGGCCACCACCGCGATCACGCCGGCGACGCGCAGGCTGTGCGACGCGCCGAAGGTGCGGAACAACAGGTACAGGAAAACCATCACCCCGGCCGGGTGGGTCCGGCCGTTGTACGAGCGGAACCGCTCGCTCAGCTCGGCGTGCCGCTCGACGAACTCGCGCAGCCCGAGCTCGTACACGAAGTGCAGGTCGGCGGTGTAGTAGGCCGGCTTCGAGCCGGTCGAGAGGCCCCGGGTGAGCTCGCCCAGCTGGCCCCGGACCAGGTTCACCGCGGTGGCGGTGAGCACCCCGGCGACCACCACCAGCGCCAGGGCGAGCCAGGTCGGCAGGCGACGCCAGGAGGTGACGATCCAGCCGATGCCGGCGAGCAGCACGCCTGCCGGGATCACGGTCAACGCCAGCTCGTCCCGGACCAGGACCAACTGGCCGTAGATCGGTGGACGGGCGAAGTAGCCGTAGCCGATGGGTGGGAGCGTCTGGCTCCACCGCCAGAACGCGTAGAGGGCGACTCCGGTGACGGCCATCGCCACCAGGGGCCAGAAGCGCCAGCGCGGCCACGAGTCGGCCTCGAGCTGCGCCGCGGGCGGGTCGAGGACGGCCATGGCCGCGCCACCGCTGTCGACCACATCGTCTCCCCGCCGCCCGTGCACCGTGCTTCCCCCACTCGTGGCTACGACCGCCCTGGTTCACAATCCCATCGGCGACCGACACTGTAGGGGACGACAAAACCCAGCCGGTACCGTCCCCGCATGGCGTACCTGTTTCTGCTGGCCGCGATCACCGCCGAGGTGATCGGCACCAGCCTGCTCAAGGCCACCGACGGCTTCACCCGGCTCTGGCCCACGCTCGGCCTGGCGGTGGCGTACGTGTCGTCGTTCGGGCTGCTCGCCCTGGCGGTGAAGGAGATCCCGGTCGGCGTCGCGTACGCGATCTGGTCCGGCCTCGGCACCGCGGCGATCATGGCGATCGGCGCGACCTTCCTGGGCGAGCCGCTCAGCGTCGCCAAGGTGGCCGGCGCCGGTCTCGTGATCGCCGGCGTGGTGGTGCTCAACCTCGGCGGCGCCCACTGACTGCGACTCACCCTCGACGACGGCGCGTGGGAGGTCGGCGACGGCGGCCTCAGCGACTGGACCGCCCGGCTGACCGGCGACGCCAAGGAACGCTGCCTGGCCACCGCACGCCTCATCACCGGGGCGCCCGGATGACGCCGACTAGGCGACGGGCCGACGCATGGCGATCCGCTCGGCCGGGTCCAGCCCCAGCGCCGCCTCGGCCGCCAGCAGCCCGGCCAGTCCCGGCGTGACCTCCCCGCCGGTCAGCTCCCGGAACCCGCAGCGCGTGTAGTACGGCCCGTTCCACGGCACACTCCGGAAGGTGGTCAGGGTCAACGCCGGCAGCCCACGCGCGGCGGCCCACCCGGCCACGTGGTCGAGCAGTCCCCGCCCGATCCCCCGCCGGGCGTACGCCGGGTCGACGCTGAGCTGCTCGACGTGCGCGCAGCCGTCCACCAGGTCGACCACCACGAAGGCGACCGGCCGGTCCCCCGTGTTCACCGCCACCCAGACCCGGCCGACGCGCTGGCGGTCGGCGAGCACGTCCAGCGGCAGCGGTGACATGTCGGCGACGTCGGCCATCCCGACCTCCCGGAAGGGCGCACCGGAGGCCACCTCGATCCGCTGCACCTCGGTCAACTCGTCGGCCCGGGCCATCCTGGTTCGTTCCACAGCGCCGGAGCCAACCAGAGCGGAGGCGGCCCCGGCCAGCGCTTTTCCAGCTCCGCGCCGTAGGCTGCGGCCATGCTTCTGCCCCTGCCGCCCGGCGACTTCCGCGCGTACCTGTTCGACTGCGACGGCACCATCGCCGACTCGATGCCGCTGCACTACACGGCGTGGTGTGCGGCGCTGGACGAGTGGGGCTGCGAGTTCCCCGAGGAGCTGTTCTACGCCTGGGGCGGCCGGCCCATCGCCGACATCGTCGCCACGCTCAACGAGCGGCACGGGCTGGCCATGCCGGTCGACACGGTCGTGCGGCGCCAGGAGGAGCTGTACGAGCGGTCGCTGCCCGACCTGACCGCCGTGCCCGAGGTGCTGGCGCACATCGAGGCCGACCACGGGCGGATCCCGTTCGCGGTGGTGTCCGGCAGCACCCGGGCAGGGGTCACCGCCTCGCTCACGACGCTGGGTCTGCTCGACCGGTTCGAGGCGCTCGTGTGCGCCGGGGACTACGCGCGGCCCAAGCCCGACCCGGAGGCGTTCCTGCTCGCCGCGCAGCGGCTCGGCGTAGCCCCGGCGGACTGCCTGGTCTTCGAGGACACCGAGCTGGGCATCCGGGCCGCCACGGCGGCGGGCATGGCGGCGGTCCGGGTGCCGGCGCCCTGGGAGCGGGCCGGGAGGATAGGCGCCCGTCCGATGTGACCGCTGTCGCGCATTTCGGGGCCACGGTCCCGCCCGGCCCTGCCTAGGGTCGGCAGCATGACCGGCAATGGGGACGTCACCATCGATCCGGCCGCCGTGCCCGCCGCCGCACCCCGGGCCGGGCGGGTGACCAAGGGCATCGACGACATGCTGTCCGCGGCCGTGCCGGGGACGGATCTGCGCTGATGGGTGCCGGGGTCTCGCCGATCCCGCCGCCGGGACCGCTGCGCACCCTCTCGCTGGCCACCCTGGCCAACACCGTCGGCTCGGGGTTGTGGCTGGCCGGCGCCGCGCTCTACCTGACCCGCGACGTCGGGCTCTCCCCCGCCTCGGTCGGCGCCGGGCTCACCGTCGCCGGGCTGGTCGGGCTCACCGCCAGCGTGCCGCTCGGCGCGCTGGCCGACCGGCGGGACCCGCGTACGCTGCGCGCGGTCCTGCAGCTGGGCCAGGCCGCCGTCGCCGCCGCGTACCTGCTGGTCGGCTCGTTTCCGGTGTTCCTCGCGGTGGCGGTACTCGACGCGCTGCTCACCTCCGGCAACCTGGCAGTCCGCGCCACGCTGGTCGCCGCGGTGGCCGGGCCGCAGGGCCGGGTACGCGCCTTCGCCACCCTGCGCGCGGTCGCGAACCTGGGCATCGCCGTGGGGGCCGGGCTGGCCGGGCTCGCGCTGGCCGCGGACACCCACCGGGCGTACCAACTGCTGGTGGTCGGCGACGCGGTCACCTATCTGCTGTCGGCGGCGCTGTTGCTGCGGCTGCCGGCCTGCCCGCCGGCGGCCCGTGACCGGGCGGGCGGGCGGCCGCGCCGGGGGCGGGCGCTGCGCGACGGGCGGTTCCTCGCCGTAAGCGGGGCGTCGGCCGTACTCAGCCTGCACTGGACGGTGCTCACCCTGGTGGTGCCGCTGTGGACGGTGAGCCGGGCCGGTGCGCCGCCGCCAGTGGTGTCGGCGGTGCTGCTGACCAACACGGCGCTGTCCGTGCTGCTCGCGGTGCGGCTGGCCCGCGGCGCGGACGACGCCGTCGGGGCGGCCCGGTCGATGCGCCGCGCCGGGCTGGTGCTGGCCGTGGCGATGCTGCTGTACGCGGTGACCGCCGGCCTGCCGCCCGCCGCGTCGGTCGCGCTGCTGCTGGTCGCCACCGCGGTCTACACCGCCGGTGACCTGTGGCACGGCAGCGCCGGGGCGGGCCTGGCGTACGCGCTGGCCCCGCCGGACGCGATCGGCGCCTACCAGGGGGCGGACGGGCTGCTCGCCGGGCTGTCGCGGGCGCTCGGCCCGGCGTTGCTGGCGCTGCTGGTGCTCGACGGTGGGCCGCCCGGCTGGGTGGCGGTCGCCGCGCTCTTCGCCGTGGTCGGCCTGGCCACCCCGGCGCTGACCCGGTGGGCCCTGGTCACCCGACCGGCCCCCGACGCGGCGGGCACGGCCCGCACCCCGGCCGGTCATGCCGGCTAACCGGTGTAGCAGCATGGCCGGCATGACGGACCAGCCGACCCTCACCATCCGCCCGGGCGGGCCCGGCGACGCCCGCACCGTGCTGCGGCTGCTCGACACCGCCACGGCCTGGCTGGCGGCGCGCGGCCGGACCGGCCAGTGGGGCACCGAGCCCGCGTCGAGCGATCCACGCCGGATCGCCCAGGCCGATGCGTGGGCGACCAGCGGCGGGCTCTACCTGGCCGGACTCGGCGACACCCCGGTGGGTGCCCTGGTGGTGGGCGCGGCCACCGAGTACGTGCCACCGGCCACCGAGCCGGAGCTGTACGTCAACCTGCTGGTCTCCGACCGGGCGTACGCGGGCCACGGGATCGGGGCCCGGCTGCTGGCGTACGCGGCGGAACTGGCCCGCGACCGTGGCCTGGGGCTGCTGCGGGTGGACTGCTACGGCGGCGACGACCGGGCGCTGGTCGGCTTCTACGAGAGCTGCGGCTTCACCGCCACCGACCCGTTCACGGTCGACCGGCCGGGCCGCCCGCCGTGGCCGGGCCAGGTGCTGGAACACCGGCTCGGCTGACGACCGCGCTCAGCCGATCTCCTCGTCCACGAAGCACCAGCGCCACGACTCCCCGGGCTGGACCGAGCGCATCACCGGGTGCCCGCTGGCCTCGAAGTGCTTCGTGGCGTGCTGGTACGGCGAGGAGTCGCAGCAGCCGACGTGCCCGCAGGCCAGGCAGGATCGCAGGTGTACCCAGTCGGCGTTGCCGATGGCCACGCAGTCCGGGCACTCGGTCGTCGTCGCCGGCGCCGCGTCGCCCGCCTCGGCCAGGTGCGCACAGCTCATCAGTCACTCTCCCGTCGCAGCAACGACTCCTCCAGGTCCAGGTCGCGATAGGCGCGGACCAGCACCTCCTGGGGGATCTTCCCGGTGTCGCGGGCGGCCCGGAAGACCTCCCGCTCGGCATCGATCATCTCCTGCCGCAGCCGACCGTACGCCTCGGACGGGGTCTCCTTCGCGGTGCCGCCCAGCTGTTCCCAGGCCAGGTTGGTGCGGCTCTGCACCAGCCCGCGCAGCCGCTCGACGACCGCCGCGGGCGCCCCCTCGGCCAGTTTGTCCAGGCGTTCCCGGGCGGCCCGGCCGGCCTGCTGCTGCACGGCGGCGGCGGAGAGGGCGTCCTGCACCGGGTCGTCCGGCGGCAGCTTGGCCCGGCGGGCCACGGCCGGCAGAGTGGCGCCCTGCGCGACCAGGGTCACGACGATCACCGCGAAGGCGAGCCAGATGAACAACTGTCGCGGGTAGGCGCGCCCGCCGGCCAGGGTGAGCGGCAGGGCGAGCGCGGCGGCGAGGGTGACCACACCGCGCATCCCGGCCCAGCCGATGACGATCGGGAACTGCACCGGCGGCGCCGGGTCCCGCTGACGGACCCGGGGCACCAGCCGGCCCAGATAGGTGGCCGGGAAGATCCAGACGAACCGGGCCAGCAAGACGGCAAGCAGCACCGCGGCCGTGATCCCGACCAGGAAGCCGAGCGGCTCGTCCAGGCCGCGCACCACCTCGCGCAACTGGAGCCCGACCAGCAGGAAGACCAGCCCCTCCAGCAGGAACCGGATCAGCCGCCAGAACGCGTCGACCTGGAGCCGGGAGGCGGCGGACATCAGCAGCGGCATCTTGTGGCCGATACCCAGCCCGGTCACCACCACCGCCATGACGCCGGAGGCGTGGATCTCCTCGGCGGCGAAGACCACCGCGAACGGCACGATCAGCGACAGCGCGTTGTCCAGCACCGGGTCGGTGATCCGCTTGTGCAGGAAGCCGAAGACCACCACGCCGAGCAGCCCGACCAGGACCCCGCCGCCGGCGGCCACCAGCACCTCCCGGGCCACGTCCCCGACGCCGATCCCGCCGGTCGCCGTGGTGGCCGCGACGATCGCCACCCGCAGCAGCACCAGCGCGGTGGCGTCGTTGACCAGGCTCTCCCCCTCCAGGATGGTCACGATGCGGCGGGGCAGGCCGACCCGGCGCGCCACCGCGGTGGCGGCCACCGCGTCGGGCGGCGCCACCACCGCGCCGAGGGCCAGGCAGATCGAGTACGGCAGATCGGGCCGGAACAGGTGCACCACGGTGCCCACCACGAACGCGGAGAAGATGACCAGCCCGACCGCGAGCAGCAGGATCGGCCGCAGGTTGAGCCGGAACGCGGGCACCGAGGTCTCCAGGGCCGCCACGTAGAGCAGCGGCGGCAGGATGCCCACCAGCACCAGATTCGGGTCGAGCCGGACGTGCGGAAAGCCCGGCACGAAGGAGAGCACGAGGCCGAGCACGACCAGCAGGATCGGCGCGAGCAGACCCAGCCGCCGGGCCAGCGCCGCGCCGAACGTCGCGATCGCGAGGAAGAGCACGACCTCGATGAGCGGTTCCATGAGGTAGGAGCCTAGGCGGCCTCGGTTACCGACGTGATCACGCCGAAGTCCGGAATTCCACGTCGGAGGCGGTACCCGGCCCCCACCGCGGTCCCGGCTACTCCGAGTGCGCGCCGGCGCCGGGGCCGGCCTCGCCCTCGCCGAGCCAGACCGTCTTGATGTTGCAGAACTCCCGCATGCCCAGCGCCGAGAGCTCCCGGCCGTAGCCGGAGTTCTTCACCCCGCCGAACGGCAGCTGGGGGTAGGAGGTGGTCATCCCGTTGATGAACACGTTGCCGGCGTCCAGGTCGGTGGCGAAGCGCTCCTGCTCGGCCGGATCGGTGGTCCAGGCGTTCGAGCCGAGGCCGAAGTGGGTGCCGTTGGCGACCTCGATCGCCTCCTCGTACGACGACACCCGGAAGAGGCCGGCGACCGGCCCGAAGACCTCCTCGGACCACATCCGCATCTCCGGCCGCAGGTCGGTGACCACGGTCGGGGGGTAGTACCAGCCGTCCCCGGAGGGCAACTCGCCGCCGCACAGGACGCGTGCGCCCTTGTCCATCGCGTCCCGCACCTGGGCGTGCACCTCGTCCCGGCCGCGGTCGGTGGCCAGCGGGCCGACGTCGGTGCCCTCGTCCATCGGGTCGCCGACCGTCAACGCCGCCATCCGCGTGGTGAACTTCTCGGCGAAGGCGTCGAAGACGTCGGTGTGCACGATGAACCGCTTGGCGGCGATGCAGGACTGGCCGTTGTTCTGGCAGCGGGCGGTGGTGGCCACCTCGGCGGCGCGGTCCAGGTCGGCCGAGGGCATCACCACGAACGGGTCGCTGCCGCCCAGCTCCAGCACGGTCTTCTTCAGCTCCCTCCCGGCGATCCGGGCGATCGAGCGGCCGGCGACCTCGCTGCCGGTGAGGGTCGCCGCGCGGACCCGCGGGTCGCTGAGGATCCGGTCCACCGCCTCCGAGCCGACCAGCAGGGTGGTGAACGCGCCCTCGGGAAAGCCGGCCCGGCGGAACAGGTCCTCCAGGTAGAGGGCGGCCTGCGGCACGTTGGAGGCGTGCTTGAGCAGGCCGGTGTTGCCGGCCATCAGGGCCGGCGCGGCGAACCGCATCACCTGCCACAGCGGGAAGTTCCACGGCATCACCGCGAGCACCGGCCCGATCGGCTGGTAGCGGACGTAGGCCCGCTTCGCCTTGACCGCGCCGGCGTCGGCCGGCTCGTCGGCGAGCATCTCGGGGGCCTTGGCGGCGTAGAACCGGCAGGCCGCGGCGCACTTGGTCACCTCGGCCCGGGCCGCGGCGTACGTCTTGCCCATCTCGGTGGTCATCAGCCGGGCGGTCTCGTCCCGCTCGGCCTCGAGCAGCTCGGCTGCGGCGATGAGCCACCGGCCGCGCTCCGCGATGGTGGTGCCGTGCAGCTGCCGGAAGGCCAGATCGGCCCGCTCGATGGCGGCGTCGACCTGTTCGTCCGACATCGGGTCGTACGTCTTGAGCACCTGTCCGGTGGCGGGATTGGTGGTGGCGATGGACATGGCGGGCTCCTGTCACTCGAACAGTGAGTGCCGCACGCCCGGTTCCTCACGGCGGCGGGCGGCGCGACGGCGCTGGATGACGACCAGGTCGACCACGGCCACGACGGCGAGGAGCGCGCAGACGACGCCCAGCCAGACCACGTGGGCCCAGAACGCCACCACCGCGAAGAAGGTCATGATCACCAACCCGAAGGTGGCGAGCACGAGCCGCAGGTTCAACGCGCTGTACGCGGCGTTGATCCGGCGGCGCGGCTGTGATCGCGTCATTCCTTCGGGCTACCCCGGCACGGACGGGGCTAACCGACCCGCCGCCGCCCGCCGGATGCCGGTTCTGCGAGTTCCCCGGTCCCGAGCGGAGATGACGCGGTGATGCCGGCCACCGGACGGGTGTGCCGCGGATGCGAGCGCCGGTGGGTTGCGTTACACCCCTACGCCGCGACCGGGCCGATCCGGACGGCGGCGGGAAGGATGGGGGCATGACCATGATCCAGGCGGTGCCGGTGACCGTCGCCGTCGCCCGACGCGCCGATCCCGCGCGTACCGGCGAGATGGTGGCGTGGATGCGGGCCGGCACGGCGCTGGCGGAGAGCTTCCCCGGCTTCCTCGGCGCGGGTTTCGTGCAGAGCGCGCCCGGGTCGCCCGAGTGGCATGTGATGTACCGGTTCGCCGACGACGAGACGCTGCGCCGCTGGGAGGAGTCGCCGCAGCGGCATTGGTGGCTGAGCTCGGCGCAGGGCATCGTCGAGCACACCCGGGTCGAGCGCCGCACCGGCATCGAGGGCTGGTTCGACCCGCCGGTGGACCACGTGGTGGAGACGATCACCGGGGCCGAGGCCGGGCCGGCCGGGCCGCCCAGCCCGCCCCGGTGGAAGCAGGCCGTGACCATCTGGCTGGCGTTCTTCCCGCTGAGCCTCACCGCGACCCTGCTCACCGCCCGGTTCGTCGCCGACGTGCCGCTCGCGGTGCGGACGCTGCTGATGACGCTCTGCCTGACCCCGCTCATGACCTATCTGGTGCTGCCCCGGATCACCCGGGTCCTGCACTGGTGGCTACATGGCCACCCCGCGCCGTGGCGGCGGGTAGCACGCTGACGTGGTCCCGCCGGATCGCCGACCTGGCGCTGTCCGGACCGCCTCGCCTCCGCTGGACCGGCTGTCCGGGCCGTCCCCAGCTCCGCCACCTCGGCGACCTGGCGCCGGCCTGACCGTCCCGACCCCGCCACGGCGGCGACCTCGCGCCGACCCGACCGTGCCGGGGAGCCGTCCCGGTCAGGGTTGGCGCTGCTCCGGCAGGCGCCGCGCGCCGCCGCGGTAGAGGGTCCGGGACCGGTCGGCGAGGTCCTTGGTGGCCGACGAGTTGGCCCAGGTGCCGAGGATGATCGCGGCACCGGGGACCAGCTTGGCGAAGAACCGCTTGGCCGCGCGTACCCCGGCCATCCGGGCCAGCCGTACGCCCAGCTGGAGCATCACCTTGCCGAGCGGGCGCTCCCCGGCCATGCCGAACAGCGCCCCGGCGCGCTCCCGCCCCGCGGCCACCCCGAGCGCGAGCCGGGCGCTCTCGGCGACCTTGTGCACCTTCTGCAGCACCAGCAGGTCGGCGGCCCGGTCGGGATGCGTCGGATCGACGCCGTACGCGGCCGCCACGTGCAGGACCAGCCGGGCCTGGGTCCAGGCCAGCACCCCGACGTCGATCACCGCGCCGGGGAGCCCGGCCGCCCCGGAGACCGCGCCGGAGAGCCGGGCCCGGTTGACGAACCTGCGGACCGCCTGGTCGGCCAGCTCGTCGGCGACGATGTCGGGGCGCAGCGCGCGCTCCCGGGCGGCCCACTGCGCCGCCTCCGGCCCGAGCCGGCGTACGGCCTCCAGGGCCAGGTGCTCGGGGGCGTACTGCGGGTCGTCCCGCATCCGGTCCCAGAGCGTGGCCGGCAGCGCGTCGGAGGCGTCCTGCGGCGTGGGAACGGTGGACCCGCCGTCGACGGGTGAGTCGGTCACGAGGGGCTCCCGGTGGTCGAGCTTGGGGACGTACGGGTCAGCGACGGCGGGACAGCCGGGTGAGCAGCTGCCTGAGCCGGCGCTGGTTCTCCGGCTTGGCCAGCTCGCGCCGGCCACGCTCGACGAGTTGCTGACCGCGGGGCGACCGCAGGAAGGTGGCGATCCGTTGCAACGGTGACATGGCGTTCTCCTGTCCGCGGTCCCACATCATGTGTACCCGGGACCGACAAGCCACCGGTACCCGAGCCGGCCCTCCGGCAAGCGTCCACAGTGGTCGGCGATCCGCCCGGTCAGCTCAGGATCGCGTCGACGACCTCGGTGGCACGCCACTCGTGTTGGGCGTACGCCCAGGGGAACGCGGAGACCTGCACGGCCTGGGCGGCATCGGTGAGCGCCATGTCCTGCCAGCCCGGGATCTGCACCAGCGCGGTGAGGAACTGCCTCGTGGCGTACGCGGGCTGCATCAGGTCGCGCACCGCCCCCCAGCCGCTGCTGGGGCGCTGCTGGAACAGCCCGACCGAGTCGTGGTCCCAGCCGATGGCCTGGTGCGGGTAGTTCTGCGACTCGGGCAACACGCCGCTGGCGTAGTTGTAGAGGTTGCTCTCCTGCATGGCCGTGGCCACCGCGATGATCAGGCCCCGGCGGGGCACGCCCATGTCCCGGCCGGCCTGGACGATGGCCTTGGCGTTGTCCATCTGGTCCTGGTCCAGTCCGGCCACCGGCACGATCCGCTTGGGCTTGGGCTTGGGCTTCGGCTTCTTGGTGGCCGGGGTGGTGTCCGGGTCGGCGGTCGAGGCGACCGGGGTAGGGGTCGAGGCGGCGGGGGTGGGGGTCGGGGCGGCCGAGGCGGGGGTCTCGCGGGTCAGGCCGCGGGAGGCGGCGTCGGCGGCCGCCCGCTGGGCGACCTCCTCAGACGGCGCGGGGGTGGCCGAGCCGTCGACCGCGTCGGCGCCAACCTGGCTGACGCCGAGCAGGCCGAGGCAGCAGACCGCGCCGGTGGCGACCGCCAGCCTGGTGCGGCCCGGCCGGGGGGTGAGGGGGTTAGCGGCGTCCCCGAAGCGGGTACGCAGGAAGCCGAAGGGGAAGCGTCGGGGAGCGGCCGGCTCCAGAGAACCGGTTGACCGAACGGTGGAGTTGGTATCGTCCGAACGGTCAGCCGAACCGCCGAGGCCGTGATGGTCGTCGAAGGTGCCGTCGTCACGCATTCGACGAGGCTAGGCAGAAGGACCGCTGATCACCCACGGTGATCTGGTGGCCCTCGTCACACTTTGCCCTGCCCAAATGGGGTGTACGGCCCGGGCCGACATCAGGACGGGCCAACCCTCGCGGAACGGTAGAACCTCCGGCCGGCGACGAGGCGGGTGGCGCCGGGCAGGAACCTCGCCGACGCCCGCAGGCCCGCCCACGATCGACTAACTCGTCCTTTCGGCCGACCCCCCATTGGGCCGTTTCCCGGACGATGGAGCAAGATCAGCGGATTCGCCCCGATCTGCTCCCCACCGTCGCCGAATCGTGATCATTATTTCGGGGTGCAGCCGGCCCGTAACGGAATGGACCACGCCAGCCGGTACGTTTTGCCGAACGGGATGGTCGTGCCCACACGCCACACCCGTACGCGCGTTCCCAGGGAGGTCCGAACCGGTGCTCGACCCACACGAGCTCTACGAACTCAGCGACGATCTGCCCGACCTCGGTCAACCCGTGCTGATCCAGGCGCTCACCGGCTTCGTCGACGCCGGCAGCGCCACCCGGCTGGCCCGGGAGCAGCTGCTCACCTCCCTCGATGCGCGGCCGGTGGCCCGCTTCGACATCGACCAGATGTTCGACTACCGCTCCCGCCGGCCGGTGATGACCTTCGCCGAGGACCACTGGGCCGACTACGAGGCCCCGGCGCTGGAGCTGCACCTGCTGCGCGACGACGACGAGACCCCGTTCCTGCTGCTCACCGGCCCGGAGCCGGACCTGCAGTGGGAGCGCTTCGTGGCCGCGGTCGCCGGCCTGGCCACCCGGCTCGACGTCCGGCTCACCGTCGGGCTCAACTCCATCCCGATGGCGGTGCCGCACACCCGGCCCAGCGGCGTCACCGCGCACGCCACCCGACCCGAGCTGATCGCCGGCTACGAGCCGTGGCTCCAGCGGGTCCAGGTGCCCGGCAGCGTCGGCCACCTGCTGGAGTACCGCCTCGGCGAGCAGGGTCGCGATGCCCTCGGCTTCGCCGCGCACGTGCCGCACTATGTCGCCCAGACCGAGTATCCGGCCGCCGCCGAGGCGCTGCTCGCCGCGGTGTCCCGCAGCACCGGGCTGCTGCTGCCCCGGGACGGCCTGCGGGCCGCCGCGGAGGTGGTCCGGGTGGAGATCGACCGCCAGGTCGCCCAGACCGAGGAGGCGGCGACCCTGGTCCAGGCACTGGAGGAGCAGTACGACACGTTCGCCCGGGGCCGCGACCAGAAGAACCTGCTGGCCGCCGAGACCGGCCCGCTGCCCACGGCCGACGAGCTCGGCGCCGAACTGGAGCGTTTCCTCGCCGAACAGACCCGCCCAGGAGATACGCCGGAACGTTGACCCGGCGGCCGAACAGACCCGACCCCGAACCAGCGAGATACGCCGGAACGTTGACCCGGCGGCCGAACAGACCCGACCCCGAACCAGCGAGACACCCCGGAACGCTGACCCGGCAGCCGAACAGACCCGACCCACGAACCAGCGAGACACCCCGGGACGCTGACCCGGCGCGGCGGCCGGTGATACGGCAGGCTGGACCCATGCGCCTGGCGACCTGGAACGTCAACTCGGTGAAGGCCCGGCTGCCCCGGCTGCTGGACTGGTTGGCCACCACCAAGCCCGACGTCGTCTGCCTTCAGGAGACCAAATGCCCCGACGGGGCATTCCCGGTCGCCGAGGTGGGCGAGCTGGGCTACGAGGCGGCCAGCCACAGCGACGGCCGGTGGAACGGGGTGGCCATCCTGTCCCGGGTCGGGCTGGCCGACGTCGCGGTCGGCTTCCCCGGCGAGCCGGGGTTCCCCCTGCCCGAGGCCCGGGCCCTCTCGGCCACCTGCGATGGGCTGCGGGTCTGGTCGGTGTACGTGCCCAACGGCCGGTCCCCCGACGACCCGCACTACGCGTACAAGCTGGCCTGGCTGGCGGCGCTGCGGGACGCGTTGGAGCCCGAGCTGGTCGGCGCCCTGCCGCTGGCGGTCTGCGGCGACTTCAACGTCGCCCCGACCGACGCCGACGTCTGGGACCCGACGCTCTTCGTCACCTCCACCCACGTCACCCCGGCCGAGCGGGCCGCCCTGGCGGCGCTGCGCGACCTCGGGCTCAGCGACGTGGTGCCCACCCCGATGAAGGGCCCGCACCCGTTCACCTACTGGGACTACCGGGCCGGCATGTTCCACCAGAACAAGGGCATGCGGATCGACCTGGTGTACGCCTCCGCGCCATTCGTCCGCGCGGTCCGCTCCGCGTATGTGGATCGGGAGGCGCGCAAGGGCAAGGGCCCTTCCGACCACGCGCCGATCGTGGTCGACGCGGACCTGGTGCCGGCCGTCGAGACGTTCTGAACTCGGCGGCCCGGCCAGGCCCGGCGCTGCCCCCCAGGTCGGCGAGGTGGCGGTGACGGCGCGTCCGGGATGCCGCCACATCCCCGAAGTGGTGTCCGACGGCCCGCGCGGCGCGGTCAGGCGGCACCCGGCTGGTTAGGGTGAAGTCATGGCAGTGGTGAAGATCAACGCGATCGACGTCCCGCCGGGCGCGGGCGAGGAGCTGGAGAAGCGGTTCGCCGCCCGGGCCGGCGCGGTGGAGAACTCCCCCGGCTTCCTCGGCTTCGAGCTGCTCCGCCCGGTCGCCGGAGAGAACCGCTACTTCGTCTACACCCGTTGGGAGTCCGAGGAGGCGTACCAGGCGTGGGCGCAGGGGCCGTCCCGGGCCGCGCACGCCGGTGGCGCGGGCGGCGAGCCGCGCAAGCCGGTCGCCACGGGGGCCACGCTGCTGGAGTTCGAGGTGGTCCAGCAGGTCCCCGGCAAGGGCTGACCCCGGCAGCGCCGCGGGTGCCCGACGTCCTACCGGGCCCCTGCCCCGGCGGCGGCGAGCCGGCGATGCTCGTCTTCCGGGTCAACGCGGCGGCCGTACGGGCGATCATGGCAGCCGACCCCAACCACACCACTCCCGGCGTGACCGTCGTGCCGCTACGCCCCTGGCGGCCGGTGGTCGGAACCGGTTGACCGGGCGCGACATGATGCCGGCATGACGCGTCCACCGGTGCGCAGTCGCCTGCTCGGCTGGCTGGCCGGCTCGGCTGTGGGTGGCCTGCTGCTCGCGCTGCCGGACACCGGGCCCCGGCTGTTCTCGTTCAGCCGTACGCATGGGCCCTCCGCGGCGGACCTCGTCGGGATGGTCGTCGTGGTGGTCGCGTGGCTGCCGGTCGGCTGGCTGATCTGGCGGCACCGGCGGGCCCTGCCCGGCCGGACCGGCCGGCTGGCGGCCGGCCTGGCGCTGGTCGGCGTCGCGCTGCTGGCCGTCACGATCCGCGCCGACCTCGGGCTGTGGTGGCTGCTCGCGGTCACGCTGCTGGTGGCCGCCCAGCTGATCGCGCTCGCGTCGATCGCCCGCCGGTCTTCCGGCGGTGGCGGCGACGCGGCCGGTGCACCGGCGCCGGGCTGATCGGGCGACGGTCAGGTTTCGCGGGTGCCGGCCAGCGAGGCGAAGGCGATGACGTTGTCCGCGTAGCCGGCCCGCCCGCCGAGCCACTCGCCGCCGCAGGTGATCAGGCGCAGCCCGGGCGGCCCGTCGTTGCCGTAGACCCGGTCGGCGGGGAGGTTGACCTTGTCGAAGTGCTCGACGGTGTCGACCGTGAAGGTGACGACGCTGTGGTCGGCGCGGGTCACCTCGATCCGGTCCCCCGGCTTGAGCTCGCGCAGGTGGTAGAAGACCGCCGGGCCGCTCTTCGTGTCCACGTGCCCGACGATAATCGCCCGGCCCGGCTCGCCCGGGACCGGGCCGCGGTCGTACCAGCCGGTCTGGTTGTGCTGGCTCAGCGGCGGTACGTCCACCGAGCCGTCCTTCGCCTGCCCGACCGGGGTGATCGGTGCGGTCACCTTGATCGCCGGCACGGCGAGGCTCACCGGCCTGCTGGCCGTCGCCGGTGCCCGCGCCGATTCGTCGGCGCGCTGTGTCGGCCCGGCGGTCGCGTCCACCCAGTCGAACGGCGCGGCGGTGCGGCCCAGCCCGGCCCCGGTGGCGAAGACCCCGACCAGCACCAGCACCACGGCGAGCGGCGTGGACCACGGTCTACGCCCCGTGCCGGTCGCCGACCGGGCGGCTGGGTGGGGGGCGGGATGCGCGGTCATGGCGAGCGTCAGCGGCGGGCCATCCGGGGCCGGCGGGCGGCCGCCACGCCGACCACTGCCCCGGCGACGGTCAACGCCAGCCCGACCGGCACCAGCAGCCCACCGAGCCCGGTCCCGGCGGTGCCGCCGAACCCGGTCGCCGGCCCGCGGCTGGGCGGCGCGGCGGTACGGCTGGGCGTGGCCTTGACCACCTGGAGCATGGTCGACGCGGTCTGCCCGCTGGGGCACTCCAGCTTGACCCGGTAGTTGCCCGGGCGGGTGCGCTCCCGGACCATCGGCGAGGCGGTGAGCAGCCCGCGCTGCGGCTGCACCTGGACCCGGCCGAAGGCGTCGGAGACCACGATCGCCGGCACCGAGTTGTCCCGGCAGCTCGCGCGGATGCCGACCAGGAAACCGGCCTGCACCGTGCTCGGGGTGACCTCGACGAAGACCAGGTCGACCGGCTCCGGTTGCCGCTGGCCCTGATCCGGCGGATCGGTCGGCCCGGCGACGAGCGCGCCGGGTGGCGGGGCGGCCAGGGTGGGGACCGCGCCGAGCAGCGGGGCGGCGCACGCGGCGGCGGCCACGATCAGCATCGCCCCGCGTCGCGTGACTGACACCATGACCCCTTTCGCGCTCCGACAACTCCCGCTCGGCGCGTCTGACGCCGCGCCGCGACCGGGAGCCGTCGTCCGACAATCCCGCTCGGCGCGTCTGACGCCGCGCCGCGACCGGGAGCCGTCGTCCGACAATCCCGCTCGGCGCGTCTGACGCCGCGCCTTGACCTGAAGCTGTCGCGTCGGCGGTGTCGGTCGGCGGGCCGGCCGTCCTGCCGTGGATGAATCCTCTCACCCCCGGTCGCACATCACATCCGTTCCGCGGTGGCGGTCGCGTACGCTCGGTTCGCTGTGACCACCACCGACCAGAACGCCACCCCGCCGGCCCACGCCGCCCGCATCCGTACCTTCCATCCGCGCCGCGGCCGGATGAGCGACCGGCAGCGCGACGCGCTGGCGCGGCTCTGGTCCGCGTACGGCCTGGAGATCGCCGACCTGGACGGGCCGTTCGATCCTGCGGCGCTGTTCGGGCGGCGGGCGCCGCTGGTGCTGGAGATCGGTTCCGGCATGGGCGACGCCACCGCCGCGATGGCGGCCGCCGACCCGGACCGACACTATCTGGCGGTAGAGGTGCATACGCCCGGAATCGCCAACCTGCTGGAACTGGTCGAGCGGCATGGGCTGGCCAACGTCCGGGTGGCCCGGGGCGACGCGCTGGACCTGGTCCGGGCGATGCCGGCGGGCTCGCTGGACGCGGTCCACGTCTTCTTCCCCGACCCGTGGCCGAAGGCCCGCCACCACAAGCGACGGATCATCCAGCCGGCGCACGTGGCGCTGCTGCGCTCCCGGCTGGCCCCCGGCGGCACGCTGCACTGCGCTACCGACTGGGCCGAGTACGCCGAGTCGATGCGCGAGACGCTGACCGCCGACCCGGAGCTGGTCGACGTGCACGGCGACTACGCCCCCCGCCCGGCGCGCCGCCCGGTGACCAAGTTCGAGCGCCGCGCGTTGATCGCCGGCCGCCCGATCTTCGACCTGGTCCACCGTCGGCGCTGAGCCGGTGCGCAGTCCCGCTCGGCGCGACGGCCGGCGTCCGCGGGGCGGCCCGGTTGGCGCGGCGGGCCATGATCCAGGCACCATGGAGCGGCTATGACCCTCACCGCCGCGCTGCCGAAGAGCGCAGACCCCGACACCCTCTACGACGCGTTCGCCGGCTGGGCGTCCGAGCGCGGCCTCGACCTCTACCCCCACCAGGAGGAGGCGGTCATCGAGATCGTCTCTGGCGCGAACGTGATCATGAACACGCCGACCGGCTCCGGCAAGAGCCTGGTGGCGGTCGCCGCGCACTTCGCCGCCCTGGCCGACGACCGGACCACCTTCTACACCGCGCCGATCAAGGCCCTGGTGTCGGAGAAGTTCTTCGCGCTCTGCGAGATCTTCGGCGCGGAGAACGTCGGCATGCTCACCGGCGACGCGAGCGTGAACGCCGACGCCCCGATCATCTGCTGCACCGCGGAGATCCTGGCCAACCTCGCGCTGCGCGAGGGCACCCGGGCCGACGTCGGCCAGGTGATCATGGACGAGTTCCACTTCTACGCCGAGCCGGACCGGGGCTGGGCCTGGCAGGTGCCGCTGATCGAACTGCCCCAGGCGCAGTTCATCCTGATGTCCGCCACGCTCGGCGACACCACCCGCTTCGTCGACGACCTGACCCGGCGTACCGGGCGGCCGACCGCCGTCGTCCGCTCGGCCGAGCGGCCGGTCCCGCTCCTCTTCTCGTACGCGATGACCCCGCTGCACGAGACCCTCGAGGAGCTGCTGGAGACCAAGCAGGCCCCGGTGTACGTGGTGCACTTCACCCAGGCCGCCGCGCTGGAACGCGCCCAGGCCCTGATGAGCGTGAACGTCTGCACCCGGGCCGAGAAGGACATGATCGCCCAGGCGATCGGCAACTTCCGGTTCACCTCGGGCTTCGGCAAGACGCTGTCCCGGCTGGTCCGGCACGGCATCGGCGTGCACCACGCTGGCATGCTGCCCAAGTACCGGCGCCTCGTCGAGACCCTGGCCCAGGCCGGGCTGCTCAAGGTCATCTGCGGCACCGACACGCTCGGCGTCGGCATCAACGTGCCGATCCGCACCGTGCTCTTCACCGGCCTGTCGAAGTACGACGGCACCCGGACCCGGCTGCTCAAGGCCCGCGAGTTCCACCAGATCGCCGGCCGGGCCGGACGGGCCGGCTTCGACACCCTCGGCCGGGTGGTGGTGCAGGCCCCCGAGCACGTCATCGAGAACGAGAAGGCCCTGGCCAAGGCCGGCGACGACCCGAAGAAGCGGCGCAAGGTCGTCAAGAAGAAGCCGCCGGAGGGCTCGATCGGCTGGGGCGAGCCGACCTTCCAGCGCCTCGTCGAGGCCGAGCCGGAGCCGCTCACCTCCAGCTTCCAGGTCAGCCACTCGATGCTGCTCAACGTCATCGGCCGGCCCGGCGACGCGTTCGCCTCGATGCGGCACCTGCTCACCGACAACCACGAGGACCGGGCCGCCCAGCGGCGGCACATCCGGCGGGCCATCGCCATCTACCGGGCGCTGCGGGCCGGCGGCGTGGTCGAGGAGCTGCCCCAGCCGGACGAGCAGGGCCGCCGGGTCCGGCTCACCGTCGACCTCCAGCTCGACTTCGCGCTCAACCAGCCGCTGTCGCCGCTCGCCCTGGCCACCATCGAGCTGCTGGACCGGGAGTCCCCGTCGTACGCCCTCGACGTGCTGTCGGTGATCGAGTCGATCCTCGACGACCCCCGCCAGGTGCTCTCCGCGCAGCAGTTCAAGGCCCGTGGCGAGGCGGTCGCCGCGATGAAGGCCGAGGGCATCGAGTACGAGGCCCGGCTGGAACTGCTCGACGAGGTGACCTGGCCCAAGCCCCTGGCGGAGCTGCTGGAGAACGCGTACGAGATGTACCGCCAGGGGCACCCGTGGGTCGCCGACCACCAGCTCTCCCCCAAGTCCGTCGTCCGCGACATGTACGAGCGGGCGATGACCTTCCCAGAGTACGTGCAGTTCTACGGCCTGTCCCGGTCGGAGGGGCTCGTGCTGCGGTACCTGGCCGACGCGTACAAGACGCTGCGGCAGACCGTGCCCGAGGACGCCAAGACCGAGGAGCTGGTCGACCTGATCGAGTGGCTGGGCGAGCTGGTCCGCCAGGTCGACTCCAGCCTGATCGACGAGTGGGAGCGGCTGCGCAACCCGTCCGACGTCGCGGAGGTCGCCGCGTCGCTGGACGACCGGCCGCCGGCGGTCACCCGCAACGCCCGGGCGTTCCGGGTGCTGGTCCGCAACGCGCTGTTCCGCCGGGTCGAGCTGGCCGCCCTGCGCCGCTGGGATGAGCTGGGCGAACTCGACGGCGCCTCGGGCTGGCACGCGGACGCGTGGGCGGACGCGCTGGAGCCGTACTTCGAGGCGTACGACGAGATCGGGGTCGGGCCGGACGCCCGCGGGCCGGCGCTGCTCATGATCGAGCAGGGCCGGGAGCGGTGGTCCGTACGCCAGATCCTCGACGACCCGGAGGGCGACCACGACTGGGGCATCAGCGCCGAGGTCGACCTGGCCGCCTCGGACGAGGCAGGTGCCGCCGTCGTGCGGATCACCGCCGTCGGGCAGCTGTAACTGCTTCTTTTCAGGGGCCGTCCGGGATGCCCGGGCGGCCCCTTTCGTTCCCTGGGCGATGTCAGCCCCGTCGATTAGAATGTATGTACTAATCGAGCCGCTGACCTGGGAGGATGCTCGTGAACGCGCCCACCTCCACCGCCCCTCTCACCCCCTACGCCACCCTCCTCGGTTTCACCCGGTACGTGGACCGCACCGGGCCCACCAAGGCCACCTTCGTCGGGGGCCTGCGCCGCCAACGGGCGAGCAAGTCCGGCTTCAACCCGCACGGGCAGTTCGTCAAGGCGCTCAAGGCCGACGTCGCCTTCCACACCGGCGGCACCCACCTGGCCCAGGTCGCCGACCTGGTCAAGCCCCGCTGGCGCCCGCTCTACGAGGCCCTCGTCCCGGGCGCGACCAGCTGGCTGCACTCCCTCGGCGAGCCGGCGGGCGTCGACCTGGCACAGACCCGCGACGCCCTGGCCATGCTGGGCGACCTCCCCGTCAAGATCAACCCGCACTTCGGCGTCCGATACGCCGACGGCCGCGCCGAGGCGATCCGCCTGCACTTCGACGAGGCCCCGCCGAGCGAGGAGGCCACCCTGGCCACCCTGCACCTGATGGCCCGGCACATGGACGCGGTCCTCCCGCACGCCGAGCCGGTCCTGGTCGACGTCCGGCGCGGCGAGGCCCACCGCATGCCCGCCGAGGTCAAGCCGGACCAGATCGAGCAGTGGCTGGCCGGTGAGGCGGCCGCTTTCCGCGCCATCTGGTCCACCGCCGCCTGACCTCCGACCCCTGAGCCCCGCAAGATCCGCGCAACTTCGGGGAACGTGCTGCCTTAACGAACTCCGAGGCAGCAGGTGGACTGAAGTTGCGCGGATCTTGGGTCGGGCGGCGCTCAGGCGGAGAGGTACTTGTCGAGGTCGTCGAGGATCTTGTTGGCGGCGGTGACGCCGATGCCGGTCATCCACGTCTCGTCGGAGACCACGTGGGCCTTGCCCGCCTTCACCGCGGACAGGCCCTGCCAGAGGCTCCCGGCGGTGACCTTCGCCTGCTCGGCGGCGGCCTTCTCGCCGTACGCGGTCACGAAGATGACGTCGCCGTCGACCTCCTTGACCCGCTCGGGGCTGACCTGGTCGAAGCGCTTGTCCTCCTTGGCGTCGAGGCGCTGCCGCGCGGGACGGCCCAGCCCGGTGTCGCCGATCACGATGCCGGAGAACGACTCCGGGCCGTAGACCCGGATGTTGCCGGGCATGAAGCGCACGATGGAGATCTCCCGCGAGGCCGCGTCGCCGAGCTTGGCGCCGAAGTCCTTGGCTCGCTTCTCATACGCCGCCAGAAGATCGCGAGCCGGCTGCTCCTTGCCCAGCGCCTTACCGTCGAGGAGGAAGTTCTCCTTCCACGTGATGCCCACCTTCTCGGTGAAGACCGTCGGTGCGATGGCGGACAGCTCGTCGTAGAACTTCTCCTGGCGGAACTTGCTGCCGAGGATCAGGTCGGGCTTGAGCGCGTTGATCGCCTCCAGGTCGGGCTCGGTGAGCACGCCGACCTCCTTGATGCTGGCGAGCTTCTCCGCGCCGAAGTAGGTGGGCCAGCTCTTCGCCTCGCCGGCGGTCGCCGCGCCGACCGGGGTGATCCCGAGCGAGAGTGCGGTGTCGATCTTGTCGGTGTCGAGCACCACCACGCGCTTCGGCTCGGCCGGCACCTTGGTGGTGCCCATCGCGTGGGTGATCTCCCGGGTCTCCCCGGTGGCCGCACCGGGGACGGGGTCACTCTTCCCGCAGGCGGTGAGGCCGACGCCGAGGGCGAGGGCCGCGGTGAGGGCGGCGGCGAGACGACGCATCAGGGTCCTTTCGTGGAGGTACGGCGCGCACTCAGGCGTCGCCGACGGAGGATCCGGCCGGCGCCGGCGCGGCGGCCGGCACGGGCGAGGTGTGGGTGAGGGCGGGCACCACCAGCGGGGCGCCGGTGACCGGGCAGGGCACGACCACGCAGTCGAGCCCGAAGACCTCCCGGACCAGGTCGGCGGTGAGGATCTCGCGCGGCGGTCCGGCTGCGACCACCGCGCCGGCGCGCATCGCGACCAGGTGGTCGGCGTACCGGGCGGCCTGGTTGAGGTCGTGCAGCACGGCGACGACCGTCCGGCCGCGTTCGGTCCGCAGCCGGTGCAGCAGGTCCAGCACCTCGACCTGGTGGGCGAGGTCGAGGAAGGTGGTCGGCTCGTCCAGCAGCAGCGCCTCGGTGTCCTGGGCGAGAGTCATCGCGATCCAGACCCGCTGGCGCTGCCCACCGGAGAGGGTGTCCACCGGCCGGTCGGCGAGCCCGGCGACGTCGGCCATGGTCATGGCCCGCTCGACGGCCCGCTCGTCCTCCGCCGACCACTGCCGCCACCAGCGCTGGTACGGCTGCCGGCCCCGCCCGACCAGGTCGGCGACGGTGATCCCCTCCGGCACCAGCGGGCTCTGCGGCAGCACGCCGAGCCGGCGGGCCACCTCCCGGGTGGGCAGGTCCCGGATCACCGCGCCGTCGAGCAGCACGCTGCCGCGACGCGGGGTGAGCAGCCGGGCCATCGTGCGCAGCAGGGTCGACTTGCCGCAGGCGTTCGGGCCGACGATGACGGTGAACGCGTCGCCGGGCAGGTCCAGGTCCAGCCCGTCCAGGACCGTCCGGCCCTCGTAGCCGACGACCAGGTCGCGGGTGGAGAGCATGGTCACGACCCCCTCTTCCGGGTCCGGAGCAGCAGGAACATCAGGTACGGCCCGCCGATCGCGGCGGTGAGCACGCCGGCCGGGAGCTGGGTGGGGGCGAACAGGCGGCGGCCGGCGAGGTCGGCCAGCACCAGCAGCAGCGCCCCGAGCAGCGCCGCGCAGAGCAGCGGCGGCCGCTCCGCCCGGACCAGCCGGCGGGCCACCTGCGGGGCGACCAGGGCGACGAAGTCCACCGCGCCGACCTGGGCGGTGACGGTCGCGGCGATCAGCACGCCGGTGGCAGCCAGCCCGATCCGCCGGGCCACCGGCCGCAGCCCGATGCCCCGGGCGGTATCGTCGTCCAGGGCGGTGCTGCGCAGCGCCCAGCCGGCCCAGGCCAGCACGGGCAGCAGCAGGGCGAGTGTGCCGCCGATCCAGGCCGCCTCGGTCCACCCCTTGCCGGCCAGCGTGCCGATCAGCCAGAGCTGGGCGCGCAGCCCGTCGATCGGGTCGGCGGTGAGCATGACCACCTCGGTCAGCGCCCGGAACGCGAACGCCACCGCCACGCCGGCCAGGACGAACCGCTGCGCCGCCAACCCGTGCCGGGCGCCGAGGGCGAACACCAGGACCGCCGCGACCAGGCCACCGAGCAGCGCGGCCGGCGCCACCAGGACGGCGGCCGCGCCGCCGGTGAGGGCCACCGTCGCGGCGAGCCCGGCGCCCTGGGTGACGCCGATGACGTCGGGGCTGGCCAGGGGGTTGCGGGCCACGCTCTGGATCAGGGTGCCGGCCACCCCGAAGGCGGCCCCGGCGAGCGCCGCGAGCACCGCGCGGGGCAGTCGCAGGTTGAGCACCACGAGGTCGTACGGGGTGCCGGCCCCGGAGAGCGCACGCAGCACGTCGGCCGGTGCGACGTACGGGGTGCCGAGCGAGAGGCTGAGCACGACGGAGCCGACGAGCAGCAGGAACAGCGTGCCGGCGACGAGCACCGGACGGCGGCGGACCTGGACGGTCACCGGCCCGATCCGCAGCAGCGACCGTCCGGGCAGCGCGACGCTCGACGCGCTCCGGGCTGGGGCGTGGATGGAAGTCACGCGGTCACCACCCGGGCGCGGCGGACCAGGACGGCGAGCAGCGGGGCGCCGATCAGCGCAGTGACGATGCCGGCGGGTACCTCGCCGGGCGGGGCGACGAGCCGGCCGAGGATGTCGGCGCCGAGCACCAGGGCCGGCCCGAGCAGCCCGGCGACCAGCAGGGTCCACCGGTGGTCGGCACCGACCAGAGCCCGGGCCAGGTGCGGCACGGCCAGCCCGACGAAGGCGATCGGTCCGGCGGCGGCGACGGCGGCGCCGGTGAGCAGCACGCCGGCGACGCCGGCGCCGAGGCGGACCAGGGCGATCCGGTGGCCGAGGCCGCGGGCCACGTCGTCGCCCAGGGCGAGCGCGTCGAGGCCCCGGGCGACCAGGGCGGCCAGCACCGCCCCGACGACGACGAACGGGAGCACCTGCCCGGCGACCCCGACGTCCCGGCCGGTGAGGCCGCCGACCACCCAGAACCGGTACTCCTCGAAGGTGCGGGCGTCGATGCTGAGCAGCGCGTACACGACGGCGCCGAGACTGGCGTCGAGGGCCGCACCGACCAGCGCGAGGGTGACCGGGCTGGCGCCCTCGCGGGTGCGGTTGGCGACGGCGAAGACCAACAGGCCGGCGAGGAACGCCCCGGCGATGCCGAACCAGACGTACCCGGTGAGCGTCCCGACGCCGAAGACGGCGATGGCCAGCACCACGCCGAAGGACGCGCCGGCGCTGATCCCGAGGATGCGCGGCTCGGCGAGCGGGTTGCGGGTGACGGCCTGGAAGAGCACCCCGGCGACGGCCAGCGCCAGCCCGACCACCAGTCCCAGGGCGGTACGCGGCAGCCGCAGTTCCCGGACGATGATGCTGGCCTCACCGCCGTCCGGGGCGGTCAGCGCGGCCCACACCTGGTCGACGGGGAGCGGGCGGCTGCCAAGCGCCAGGCTGGCCAGCAGCGCGACGGCGAGCAGGAGCGCCGCCACCAGGGTGACCGCGAGACGGCGGCTGACGCCTCGGCGGGCCGGGGTGTCGGCCCGCTCGGGCCGGACGGCGACGGTGGTCACGGACGAAGTTCCCTCTCGGCTTAGGTTCGCCTTACCTTAGCCGACGAGGTTAGGTGAACCTAACTCGGGATCGTCGATCTTCAGACGACGGGTTGCGCCTCCCGTGGGGGGAGACGCCAGGGTGAGGGGTATGAACGGCGACACGCGCTACTCGATCGGCGAACTGGCCCAACGGAGCGGCCTGACGGTCAAGACCGTCCGGTTCTACTCCGACCGGGGGATCGTGCCGCCGACCGACCGGGGCCCGACCGGCCACCGCCGCTACGGCCCGGACGCCGTCGCCCGCCTGGACCTCGTCCGCACGCTGCGCGACCTCGGACTGGACCTGGCCACGATCCGCCGGATCGTGGACCGGGAGGTCTCCCTGCCCGAGGTCGCCGCGGCGCACGCCGACGCACTGGCGGCACAGATCCGGGTGCTGCGCCTGCGGCGCGCGGTGTTGACGGCGGTGGCCCGGCGCGGGTCCACACCCGAGGAGATGGCGCTCATGCACAAGCTGGCCAGGCTCTCCGCCGACGAGCGTCGGCGGCTGATCGACGAATTCCTCGACGCCGCCTTCGCCGGCCAGGCGGGCAACCCCGCGTACGCGGGGATCAGGCGCTCGCTGACCCCCGACCTGCCTGACAACCCCGACGCCGACCAGGTCGAGGCCTGGGTGGAGCTGGCCGAAATGTCCCAGGACCCGGGCTTCCGGGCCAGCCTGCAACACCTGGCGGAGCAGCACGCGGCGGACCACGCCGACGCGCCGGGCGTACGCCGCGACGCGGTCGCGTTGGCCCGGGCCGAGGTCGAGGAGGCGCTGGCCGCCGGCGTCGACCCGACCTCACCCCGAGCCGACCGGGTCGTCGCCGCGCTCACGAGCCGGTACGCGCACCTCTGTGGCCGGCCCGACGACGTCGACCTCCGGCGGCGGCTGCTGGACCGGCTGGACGCCGCGAACGATCCCCGTCGGGAGCGCTACCTGCACCTGCTCTCGGTGGTCAACGGCTGGCCGACGACCGAGAGCCTGGCGCCGGTCCTCGACTGGTCGATCCGCGCACTGCGGGCCCGGACCTCGCCGTAGCCCCTTTTCGACTGGTTTGCGCTCCTACCCTGGGAGCATGCGATTCGACCAGCACACCGTCGTCCTCCTGGTCCGTCCCGACGACCCGCCCGAGCTGCCCCGGGACGCGGCCGACCGGTTGCAGGACGCGCACCTGGCCCACCAGGCCGGGCTGGTGGAGCAGGGCGCCCTCCTCGCCGCCGGACCGTTCCTCGGCGGCGACGACGAGCGGATCCGTGGCTTCGCCGTGCTCTCCGTGGACCCGCAGATGGCCCGCGAGCTCTACGCCAACGACCCCGCCGTACGGGCCGGGCGGCTGGTCGCTCAGGTGATGAGCTGGCTGGTGCCGGAGGGCAACCTGCGCTTCGAGCAGGTGCCGGTCCCCCGGTCGATGCTGGAGGTGGCGTCGGGCGACTGACCCGGCTCAGTCTTCCGGGGCCTGGCGGCTGCCCGGCACCACCGGCATCGGCCACACCCCGGTCCGCGGCACGGCCGGCACGTCCAGCTGGTGGTCCGACCAGACGTACGTCTCGGGCAGCAGATCGGTCACCGGGACCGCGCGCAGCCCGTCCGGCGGGCCGACGATCACCTTGATCGACGGGAAGTAGTCGGCGAGCACCTGCCGGCAGCGACCGCACGGCGCGAGAACGCCCCGGTTCCGGTCCCCCACCGCGACGATGGTCTCCAGGTCGCCGGCGCCCTGCGTGGCGGCGACACCGATCGCCACCAGTTCCGCGCACGGTCCGCCGGTGAAGTGGTAGACGTTCACCCCGCTGAACACCCGACCGTCGGTGCTTCGCACGGCGGCGGCGACGGTGTGGTTGTCACTGCGGCAGCGCAGCTTGGCAACGGCCATGGCGGCCTGCACCAGTGCCCGGTCGGTGTCGCGCATGATCATCCCGTCCGTCGTCAACCTCGATCGGCGGCCACTTTAGCTCGGCGACCCGGCCCCACCTGGGACGGCACGCGCGGGACGTGGCCGGGGCGCGTCACCCCGGCCCGGCCGGTAACCCGGGAGCGCTGCGCCCGGCGGCTGCCTATCCTTGGCGACGACATGCAGAATCCAGCCGCACCCGCCGCACCCGAGGCCGTCCGCGACCTGCACCGCCGCCTCTCCCCCCTGATGTTCCGCGACCAGCGCCGGCTCCAGCGGCGGCTGGACGGGGTCCGGAAGCTGCGGGACCCGCAGCGGCGCGACTCGGCGCTCGCCGAGATCGCCACCGAGGTGGCGCGGGCGGAGGCGCGGCTGGCCGCCCGGCGGGCCGCCGTGCCGGCGGTCACCTATCCGGCGCAGCTGCCGGTGAGCGAGCGCAAGGACGACATCGCCGCCGCGATCCGGGACCACCAGGTGGTGATCGTGGCCGGCGAGACCGGCTCCGGCAAGACCACCCAGCTGCCCAAGATCTGCCTGGAGCTGGGGCGTGGGATCAACGGACTGATCGGGCACACCCAGCCTCGCCGGCTCGCCGCGCGTACGGTGGCGGACCGGATCGCCGAGGAGCTCGGCACCGAGCTGGGCGACGCGGTCGGCTACAAGGTGCGCTTCACCGACCAGGTCAGCGAGCAGAGCCTGGTCAAGCTGATGACCGATGGCATCCTGCTGGCCGAGCTGCAGACCGACCGGATGCTGCGCCAGTACGACACGCTGATCATCGACGAGGCGCACGAACGCAGCCTCAACATCGACTTCATCCTGGGCTACCTGAAGCAGCTCCTCCCCCGCCGTCCCGACCTCAAGGTGGTCATCACCTCGGCGACCATCGAGACCGACCGGTTCGCCCGGCACTTCGCCGACGCCGAGGGCAACCCCGCGCCGGTCGTCGAGGTGTCCGGGCGGACCTACCCGGTCGAGGTGCGCTACCGGCCGCTGGTCGAGGTGACCGAGGCCGAGGAGGAGGACGAGGCCGACGAGGAGAACGTCCGCGACCAGATCCAGGCCATCGGCGACGCGGTCGAGGAGCTGGCCGCCGAGGGGCCGGGCGACATCCTCGTCTTCCTCAGCGGCGAGCGGGAGATCCGGGACACCGCCGAGGCGCTCGGCAAGCTGGTGGGGAAGAAACGGTCCCTGCTGGGCACCGAGATCCTCCCGCTGTACGCCCGGCTCTCCACCGCCGAGCAGCACCGCGTCTTCGCCCCGCACGCCGGGCGCCGGGTGGTGCTGGCCACCAACGTCGCGGAGACCTCGTTGACCGTCCCGGGCATCAAGTACGTGGTGGACCCGGGCACCGCCCGGATCTCCCGCTACTCCAGCCGGCTGAAGGTGCAGCGGCTGCCGATCGAGTCGATTTCCCAGGCGTCGGCCAACCAGCGCAAGGGCCGCTGCGGGCGTACCTCGGACGGCATCTGCATCCGCCTCTACGATGAGCAGGACTTCGAGTCCCGACCCGAGTTCACCGACCCGGAGATCCTGCGGACCAACCTCGCCTCGGTCATCCTCCAGATGACCTCGATCGGGCTCGGCGACGTCGGGGCGTTCCCGTTCATCGACCCGCCGGACCGGCGCAACATCACCGACGGCGTCAACCTGCTGCACGAGCTGGGCGCGCTGAACCCGGCCGAGACCGATCCGGCGAAGCGGCTCACCCCGCTGGGCCGGCGGCTGGCCCAGCTCCCCGTCGACCCGCGGCTGGCTCGGATGGTCCTGGAGGGCGAGCGGAACGGCTGCGCCACTGAGGTGATCGTGATCGCGGCGGCGCTCTCCATCCAGGACCCGCGCGAGCGGCCGGCGGAGAAGCAGGCCCAGGCCGACCAGGCGCACGCCCGGTTCGCCGACCAGGAGTCGGACTTCGTCGCGTTCCTCAACCTCTGGCGGTACCTGCGCGAGCAGCAGCGCGCCCTGTCGTCCAGCGCGTTCCGCCGGATGTGCAAGGCGGAGTACCTCAACTATCTGCGGGTCCGCGAGTGGCAGGACATCGTCAGCCAGCTGCGCCAGGTGAGAAGCACCCCGGAACCGGGTGACGGGCGGCGGGGCCGGCGCGGCGGGCCGGCGGCCGAGCCCGACGGAGGCGGTGGCCGGCGCGGGGCCGGGGCGGACCTGCCGGAGGAGATCGACACCCCGAAGGTGCACCAGTCCCTGCTGCCGGGTCTGCTGTCCCACATCGGGCTCAAGGACGCCCAGAAGCACGAGTACCTGGGCGCGCGCGGGGCGAAGTTCGCGATCTTCCCCGGCTCGGCGTTGTTCAAGAAGCCGCCGCGCTGGGTGATGGCCGCCGAGCTGGTGGAGACCACGCGGCTGTGGGGCCGGGTCGCCGGCCGGGTCGAGCCCGAGTGGGTGGAGCCGCTCGCCCAGCACCTGGTCAAGCGCAGCTACAGCGAGCCGCACTGGGAGAAGCGGCAGGCCGCGGTGATGGCCTACGAGAAGGTCACCCTGTACGGCGTCCCGATCGTCACCTCCCGCAAGGTCAATTTCGGCCGGATCGACCCGGCGCTGTCCCGGGAGCTGTTCATCCGGCACGCCCTGGTGGAGGGCGACTGGCAGACCCACCACCAGTTCTGGACGGACAACCAGCGGCTGCTCACCGAGGTGGAGGAGCTGGAGAACCGGGCCCGGCGCCGGGACATCCTGGTCGACGACGAGACGATCTTCCAGTTCTACGACGAGCGGATCCCGGCCGACGTGGTCTCCGGCCGGCACTTCGACTCCTGGTGGAAGAAGACCCGCCGGGAGCAGCCCGACCTGCTCACCTTCACCCGCGACCTGCTGATCAACTCCGGTCGCGGCGGGGTCGACGAGGCGGACTACCCGGACGAGTGGCGGGCCGCCGGGGTGACCCTCCCGCTGACCTACACCTTCGACCCGGGCACCCCGATCGACGGGGTCACCGTGGACATCCCGCTGCCGCTGCTCAACCAGGTGCCGGCACAGAACTTCGACTGGCAGGTGCCCGGGCTGCGCGAGGAGCTGGTCGTCGCGTTGATCCGGTCGCTGCCGAAGGCGGTCCGGCGCAACTTCGTCCCGGTGCCCGACTACGCCCGGGCGGCCCTGGCGGCGATCACCCCCGGCGAGGAGCCGCTGCTCGACGCGCTCACCCGGCAGCTGCGCCGGATGACCGGGGTGACCGTCCCGCCGGACGCCTGGGACCTGGCCAAGCTGCCGCCGCACCTGCGGGTCACCTTCCGGGTGCTCGGCGAGGACGACAAGCCGGTCGCCGAGGGCAAGGACCTGCCGGCCCTGCAACGCCAGCTCCGCCAGGAGGTACGCCAGGTCGTCGCCGCCGCCGCGCCGGACGTGGCCCGCAGCGGGCTCACCGAGTGGAGCCTCGACACCCTGCCGCGCACCATCGAGCAGGTCCGCGCCGGGTACGCGGTGACCGCGTACCCGGCCCTGACCGACGAGGGGGCCACGGTCGGGGTGAAGGTGTTCGACTCCCCGGCCGAGCAGGAGGCCGCGCACTGGGCCGGCACCCGGCGACTGCTCCGGCTGATCCTGCCGTCGCCGGCGAAGTTCCTACAGGGCCGGCTGAGCAACGAGGCCAAGCTGGCGCTCAGCCGCAACCCGCACGGCGGGGTGCAGGCCCTCATCGAGGACGCCACCGGCGCGGCGATCGACAAGCTGATGGCGGACGCGGGCGGCCCGGCCTGGGACGCCGACGGGTTCGCCGCGCTGCGGGACAAGGTCCGCGCCGACCTGGTCGACACCGTGGTCGACGTGATGGGCCGGGTCCGTCAGGTGCTCGCCGCCGCGTACGCGGTGGAGCAGCGGCTCGGCGCGACGAGGAACCTGGCCGTGGTGGCCGCCCTGGCCGACATCCGCAACCAGCTCGGCGGTCTGGTGCACAAGGGCTTCATCACCGAGGCCGGGTACGCCCGCCTGCCCGACCTGCTGCGCTACCTCACCGCGATCGAGCGGCGGCTGGACCGGTTGCCGGGCAACCCGCAGCGGGACAAGCAGCAGCAGGACCGCATCGCCGTGGTGCAGCGGGAGTACCAGGACCTGCTGGCCACGCTGCCGCCGGCCAAGCGGCAGTCGGCGGCGGCCCGGCAGATCCGCTGGATGATCGAGGAGCTGCGGGTCAACGTGTTCGCCCAGGCGCTCGGCACCCCGTACCCGGTGTCCGAGCAGCGCATCTACCGGGCGATGGACGAGGCCGAGGGGCGTTAGGGCAAGGGCTCTACACCGGGCGGGAGCTGGTTGTCGGCGGTCGCGTCGTGGACGTACTCCAGCAGGATGCGGCGCAGCTCGCGGCCGGCGTGGGTGGGCACCACATCACGGCGGCGGGCCACCGCGATGGTCCGCCGTACGCCGGGCCGGGCGAGCCGGGTGACCCGGATGCCGGGCCGGCGGGCCACCGCGATGCCGGGCACCAGCGCGACGCCGAGTCCCGCCTCGACGAAGCTGAGCACCGCGTCCAGTTCGCCGCCGTCCACCGCGAGCCGGGGCTCGAAGCCGGCCTCCCGGCACGCCTGGAGGGTGGCGTCGCGCAGGTCGTAGCCCTCGCGGAACATCACCAGCGGTTCGTCGCGCAGGTCGGTGATGCGCAGCTCGCCGGTGACCGGGTCGGCCGGTAGCGGGTCCACCGAGGCGACCACCATGCTCTCCCGCAGTATCGGGTCGGCGCGCAGCCCCGGATCGGTGCCGGCCGACGGCATGATGATCAGCGCCAGGTCGAGGTCGCCGCGGAGCAGGTCGCGGACCAGGTCCTGGGAGCCGCCCTCCTCCACCCGCAGATCGACGGTGGGATGGGCGTCGCGGAACCGGCGCAGCACCGGCGGCGCGAGCGAGGTGGCGAGGCTGGGCGTGGCGCCGAGCCGGACCCGGCCGCGGCGCAGCCCCACCAGCTCCTGCACCTCGCGGGTGGCGGTGTCGACGTCGGCGAGGATCCGCTTGGCCAGCGGCAGCAGCACCTCGCCGGCCGCGGTGAGGGCGATGTTGCCTCTTACCCGCTCGAACAACGGGGCCCCGAGGTCGGTCTCCAGGGCGTGAATTTGCTTACTCAGCGAGGGCTGGGTAATGCCCACGAGGTCGGCAGCTTGGGTGAAATGTCGTACTTCTGCGACCGCGACGAAGTACCGGAGCTGATGGAGCTGCATCTAGATAGCTTATGGCTATCAAGACTGCGCGGTCGATGCATTGGACGACTGATCAAAGTGCTCCTAGCGTCGGTCGCGTGGTAATCACGAAAACTCGGTCGCCCATCCGCTCCAACGTCGGCCTCAAGGTCGTCATGGCGGTGACGGGCATTCTCCTCGTGCTGTTCCTGATCCTGCACATGCTCGGCAACCTGAAGGTCTTCACGGGCGAGACCTCGTTCGACCACTACGCGCACTGGCTGCGCGAGATCGGGACGCCGCTGCTGCCGTCGACCTGGTACCTGTGGATCCAGCGCACCGTGCTGGCCGTGGCCGTGCTCGCGCACATCGGCGCCGCCACCGTCCTGTCGATGCGCGCCCACGCCGCCCGCCCGGTGGCGTACGCGCACCGCCGCAAGATCCACGTGAACTACGCGGCCCGCACGATGCGCTGGGGTGGAGTGATCATCCTGCTCTTCGTGATCTACCACATCCTGGACCTGACCACCGGTCATCTGAACCCGCAGGGCGACCCGAGCAACCCGTACGGCAACGTGGTCGCCGACTTCGCCCCGTCGCGCTGGTACGTCACCCTCTTCTACGTCCTGGCCCTCGTCACGCTCGGCTTCCACCTGCGCCACGGCGCGTTCAGCGCGTTCCGCAGCCTCGGCCAGCAGACCCCGAAGGGCGAGCGCCGGGCCCGGACCGCCGCGCTGGTCTTCGCCGTCGTGCTGGTCGCCGGCTACCTGGTGGTCCCGTTCGCCGTACTCACCGGATTGGTGGCCTGACATGGATCTCTACACCGAAGGCGACCCGATCGCCGACACCAAGGCCCCGGACGGCCCCGTCGAGACCCGCTGGGAGCGCCGCCGCTTCGAGGCGAAGCTGGTCAACCCGGCCAACCGCCGGAAGCTGACCGTGATCGTGGTGGGCACCGGCCTGGCCGGCGGCTCGGCCGCGGCGACCCTCGCCGAGCAGGGCTACCACGTCAAGTCGTACTGCTACCAGGACAGCCCGCGCCGGGCCCACTCGATCGCCGCCCAGGGCGGCATCAACGCGGCCAAGAACTACCGCAACGACGGCGACTCGGTGCACCGGCTCTTCTACGACACCGTCAAGGGCGGCGACTTCCGCTCCCGCGAGTCGAACGTGCACCGGCTGGCCGAGGTCTCGGTCAACATCATCGACCAGTGCGTCGCCCAGGGCGTGCCGTTCGCCCGCGAGTACGGCGGCCTGCTGGACACCCGCTCGTTCGGCGGCGCGCAGGTACAGCGCACCTTCTACGCCCGGGGCCAGACGGGCCAGCAGCTGCTGCTCGGCGCGTACCAGGCCCTGGAGCGGCAGATCGGCCTGGGCAACGTGGAGATGAACGCCCGGCACGAGATGCTGGAGCTGGTCGTCGTCGACGGCCGGGCGCGCGGCATCGTGGTGCGCGACCTGGTCACCGGTGAGATCACCACCGAGATGGCCGACGCGGTGGTGCTCGCCTCCGGCGGTTACGGCAACGTCTTCTACCTCTCCACCAACGCCAAGGGCTGCAACGTCACCGCCTCCTGGCGGGCGCACCGCAAGGGCGCGTACTTCGCCAACCCCTGCTACACGCAGATCCACCCGACCTGCATCCCGGTCTCCGGCGACCACCAGTCGAAGCTGACCCTGATGAGCGAGTCGCTGCGCAACGACGGCCGGGTGTGGGTGCCGAAGGCCAAGGGCGACAACCGCCCCGCCAAGGACATCCCCGAGGACGAGCGCGACTACTACCTGGAGCGGATCTACCCCTCGTTCGGCAACCTGGTCCCCCGCGACATCGCCTCCCGCGCCGCGAAGAACGTCTGCGACGAGGGGCGCGGCGTCGGCCCGAGCGGGCTCGGCGTCTATCTGGACTTCGCCGACGCGATCAACCGGCTCGGCCGCAAGGCCATCGAGGCGAAGTACGGCAACCTCTTCGAGATGTACGAGCGGATCACCGGCGAGGACCCGTACGAGGTCCCGATGCGGATCTACCCCGCCGTGCACTACACGATGGGTGGCCTCTGGGTGGACTACGACCTCCAGTCGAGCATCCCGGGCCTGTTCGTGATCGGTGAGGCGAACTTCTCCGACCACGGCGCGAACCGGCTCGGCGCCTCGGCGCTGATGCAGGGCCTGGCGGACGGCTACTTCGTGCTGCCGAACACCCTGCCCAACTACCTGGCGAACGCCGGTTCGTTCGAGCAGGTAGACGCCAGCCACCCCGAGGTGGTGGCGGCCCGCGCGGCCGTCGAGGAGCGGATCCAGAAGCTGCTCTCCATCAACGGCGACCGGACCGTGGACTCGTTCCACCGGGAGCTGGGCCAGATCATGTGGGAACACTGCGGCATGGAGCGCAGCGACGCCGGGCTGCGCAAGGCGATCGACGAGATCCGCGCGCTGCGCGAGCAGTTCTGGCAGCGGGTCCGCGTCCCGGGCGACGGCGAGGGGCTCAACCAGTCGCTGGAGAAGGCTGGCCGGGTCGCCGACTTCTTCGAGCTGGCCGAGCTCATGTGTATCGACGCCCTGCACCGCGAGGAGTCCTGCGGCGGCCACTTCCGGGCCGAGCACCAGACCCCGGACGGTGAGGCGCAGCGCGACGACGACCGGTTCGCCTACGTGGCGGCCTGGGAGTACACCGGCGACCAGCCCGTGCTGCACAAGGAAGACCTGCAGTTCGAATACGTCCACCCCACGCAGCGGAGCTACAAGTGAATCTGACCCTGCGCATCTGGCGCCAGCAGGGCCCTGAGGACAAGGGTCGGATGGTGACCTACCAGGTCGACGACGTGTCTCCGGACATGTCCTTCCTGGAGATGCTCGACGTGCTCAACGAGCGGCTGATCCTCTCCGGCGACGAGCCGGTCGCGTTCGACCACGACTGCCGCGAGGGCATCTGTGGCATGTGCAGCCTCATGATCAACGGCGAGGCGCACGGGCCGCAGCGCGGCACCACCGCCTGCCAGTTGCACATGCGGCAGTTCTCCGACGGCGACACGATCGACATCGAGCCGTGGCGTGCCCGGGCCTTCCCGGTCGTCAAGGACCTGGTGGTCAACCGGAACGCCTTCGACCAGATCATCGCCGCCGGCGGGTACATCACCGCGCCGACCGGCAGCGCCCCGGAGGCCCACGCCAGCCCGGTGGCCAAGGCCGACGCCGACGCCGCCTTCGAGTCGGCCGCCTGCATCGGCTGCGGCGCCTGCGTGGCGGCCTGCCCGAACGGCTCCGGCATGCTGTTCACCGCCGCCAAGATCACCCAGCTGTCGCTGCTGCCGCAGGGCCAGCCCGAGCGGTACACCCGGGTGATCGGCATGGTGGACGCGCACGACGAGGCCGGCTTCGGCGGCTGCACCAACATCGGCGAGTGCGCGGCGGCCTGCCCGAAGGGCATCCCGCTGAACACCATCGGCCGGCTCAACCGGGACTACCTCAAGGCGACCGCGAAGCGCGCCGGCACACCGGGCTCCTGAGCGCCCGCGGCGGGTCCGCCCGCCGTCCGACCCCACCGACCGCCGCACCCACCGCAGGGTGCGGCGGTCGGCCTTTCCGGGATACGCCGTCTCACGGCCAGGACATCTCCGGTGACCTCCTTTCGAGCTGAGTCGGCTGTGCTATCGCGGCCGGAGCGGTTGCCGTCTCGGAGCGGTGCTGGGCCCGGGGTGGCGGGGCCAGGGCCGGCGGGGGCATCGGAGGTGGGCGGCGACCCTGCCAGACTCGCCCGCCGGCCGCGCTTGAATCGTTTGCGATATCAGCTCCAAAGGGAGCGGAGACCTGGTGCCTCAGTCGCAGCGCGGCCGGAGCCGCCCGGCGCCGAGCGACGGCGGCGGCCGGTTCAAGTCACCCCTCGCGGGTAGCAGTCCCATGGACGGCACCGAAGAGGGGACAAACAGGCATGAAGACACTGCGTACCCACTGGCTGCCGCTCGCGCAGGCGTACGAGATGTTCCAGCAGAAGCGGGACGGCTGCGTCAAGGTCGTGCTCACGCCGTGAGCCGGACGGCGGTGATCAACGGAAGCGAACCGGCGCGCGGGTGGCTACCGTGTACTCGGCGGCGGCCCGGGCGGCCGCAGGGGCCTGCGGGACACGGGAGGGGACGGCGATGGGCACAACCGAGGAGCAGGCGGTCGAGCGGGCGCTGGGCCGGCGGCTGTGGCGGATGGCCGGCGTGGCCGCCCTGGCCGGGGTGGCCTGGGTGGGCCGGGACGTGCCGCTGCAGCTCGGAGGCCGACTCACCGGTGCCCGGGCGGCCCGTGCCGCCCGCTCCCCCCAGTTCCGCGACGGCACCTTCCACAACCCGGCGGGCACCCGGACGATGGTCGCCGACCCAGGCCGCAACCTGCTCAGGGAGCTGCTGTTCGGCAAGCAGAAGCGGCGGCCGGACGGCCCCGTCCCGCTGCTGCGGCCGGCCGACCCGGCCCCGGCGGACACCACCCGCGAGCTGAGCATCGTCTGGTACGGCCACGCGTCGGCCCTGGTCGAGATCGAGGGGCACCGGGTGCTGCTCGACCCGGTGTGGAGCGACCGCTGCTCCCCGTCGGCCCGGATCGGGCCGCGCCGCATCCACCAGCCGCCGGTACGCCTCGACGAACTGCCCCCCGTCGACGCCATCCTCATCTCCCACGACCACTACGACCACCTGGACCTGGCCACCGTGCGCGGGCTGCTCGCCCATCAGTCCGCGCCGTTCCTGGTTCCGCTCGGCGTCGGTGCCCACCTGGACCGGTGGGGCGTACCGGCGGGGCGGATCGTCGAGCTGGACTGGTCGGAGAGCCACCGGGTCGGCGGGTTGACCGTCACCGCCACCGCCGCCCAGCACTTTTCCGGGCGCGGGCTGCGCCGCGACGGCACGCTGTGGAGCTCCTGGGTGGTGGCCGGGGCGCACCGGAAGGTGTTCTACACCGGCGACTCCGGCTACTTCGACGGCTACGCCGGGATCGGTGCCGAGCACGGTCCGTTCGACGTCACGCTGATGCAGATCGGCGCGTACGACCGGGCCTGGCCGAGCATCCACATGTTCCCGGAGGAGGCCGTCGCCGCCCACCTCGACCTGCGCGGCGACCTGCTCCTCCCGGTGCACTGGGCCACCTTCAACCTCGCCCTGCACGACTGGTCCGAGCCGGTGGACCGGCTGTGGGCCGAGGCGAAGGCCCGCGACGTCCGGCTGGCGGTGCCACGTCCCGGCGAGCGCGTCGTGGTGGACGACCCGCCGCCGGTGGACGGCTGGTGGCAGGCGGTCGCCTGATCAGAGCACGAAGGCGTCGGTCCAGAGCGCGCCGGAGCGGCCGGAGAGCGCGTCCAGCATCGCCACCGCCTGCCCGTCGGTGAGCTGGGCGACGAAGTCGACGATCGCCCGGCCGCGAGCCCGGCCGATCCGGTCCGGCGTGCGCGGGTGCAGCTCCGCCTCCGCCAGTTCGACGAGGTCGTGCAGCCGGCGGGGCAACCGGGACTCCTCCTCCGGGTCGAGCAGCCACTCCCAGAGCGCCTCCACCAGGCTGCCCAGCAGCCGCGCCTGGCCCCGCTGGTGCAGGGCCAGGTCGGGGCGGGCCAGCACGAACCGGTGGTGGACGAACTTGAGCACCTGCACCTCGTGCCACTGCGCCTTGGCCAGCAGCACGTGGCCGGAGCGCACGTCCGGCTCCGGGGTCAGCGTGATGGCCTCGACGAACCGGGTGGACCAGCGGGCGGAGAAGCGGGCCACGTACTGCTCCGCCTCGATCGACCCGTCGAACGGCAGCGCCAGCAGCCCCTCCACCAGTTCCTCGCGGACGTGTTCCACGGCGGCGGCGAACGCCTCGTCGTCGGCGATCCAGGCGTCCTTGCGGTGCAGCTGGCGGCGCAGCCGTTCGATGGCCGCCCCGGGGCGCCGGCCGGCGGCGGTCAGCGCGGCGCCGGTGATCGCCCGGAAGTGGCCGCTCTCCCGCTGCCAGGCCATCAGCTCGGCGGCCACCGCGCCCTGCTGGAGCACCCCGACCCGGTAGAAGTCCTCCACGTCGTGGATGGCGTACGCGATGTCGTCGGCGGTATCCATGATGGACGCCTCCGGGGTCTGCTGCCAGTCTGGGATCCGCCCGGCGAACGGCTCCCTGGCCTGCCGCAGGTCGTCCAGCTCGGTCCGGTAGGCGCCGAACTTCGCCGACCCGCTCTCCGGGTCGTCGGGCGGGACGGCCGCGCCGCGGGGCGCCGGGTCCAGGTGCCGCGGGTGTGGGTCCGGGTGGTCCAGGCGGGTCCACGGATACTTCAGCATCGCCGCCCGGACCGCCGCCGTCAGGTCCAGGCCGGTGGTCGCCGCGCCCCGGATCTCCGTACTGGTGACGATCCGGTACGACTGGGCGTTGCCCTCGAAGCCGTCGGGCAGCCCGAGCCGCTGGCGGGCCAGCCGGTCCAGCACCCGCTCCCCCAGGTGCCCGAACGGCGGATGGCCGAGGTCGTGGGCGAGCGCGGCGGCCTCCACCACGTCCGGGTCGCAGCCACCCAGCTTCTCCAGCAGCTCGCGGTGCGCCTCCTCGGCGGTCAGCCGCTCGGCGATCGCCCGGGCCACCTGGGCGACCTTCAGGCTGTGGGTGAGCCGGTTGTGCACCAGCAGGCCGGACCCGCCCGGGCTGACCACCTGGGTCACCCCGCCCAGGCGGGTGAAGAACGGCGACGCGACGATCCGGTCCCGGTCGGCCCGGAACGGGCTGGCGGCCAGGTCGCCGAGCGCCCGGGCGCTGCCGCCGAAGAGCCGCCGGGCCCGCGGATCCGCAGGTTGTTCCATGATCGCCCACGGTAGCGCAGCGAACCGGCCAGCAGCGACGGGTCGGCGTCCGGGCCGGGCGCCCGGTGTCCTACAGGCGCTCCACCGCCGGACCCGCGCACCGGTTACGGGTGTCGAAGACATAGCGCCCGCGCCTGGTCACCATGTCGTAGTCGAAGACGTCGTGATCCGTCACCACGACCACCGCGTCGGCCGCGGCGACCTCCTGTTCGGTCAACCGCACCACCAGCACCCCGCCGGGGATGTGGTGCGGCTCGGCGTACGGCTCGACGGCCCGGACCTCCGCGCCGAGGTCGCGCAGCCGCCGGGCCACCTCCACGGCCGGCGAGTCGCGCATGTCGCCGGTGTTCTTCTTGTACGCCAGCCCGAGCAGCAGCAGCCGGGCGCCGCTGACCGCGCGGCCGGTCCGGTTGAGCCCGGCCATGATCCGTTGCGTCACATGCTCGGGCATCTCGTGGTTGACGTCGTTCGCCAGTTCGATGAAGCGGAACTGCCGGCCCAGCCGCCGCTTCACCTGCCAGGAGAGGTAGCAGGGGTCGATCGGCAGGCAGTGCCCCCCGACGCCGGGCCCGGGCCGGAACGGCATGAACCCGAACGGCTTCGTCTCGGCGGCCTCGATCGCCTGCCACACATCGATGTCCAGATGGTGAGAGAGCATGGTGAGCTCGTTGATCAGGGCGATGTTGACCTGGCGGAAGGTGTTCTCGATCAGCTTGGTCAGCTCGGCCACCCGGGTCGAGGCCACGGGCACCGTGCGCGCCACGATGCGGCGGTAGAACTCGTCCACCCGGGCCAGCGACGCCGCGTCCACCCCGGAAACCACCTTCGGGGTGTTCTCCAGCCGCCAGGTGGGGTTACCCGGATCGATGCGCTCCGGGCTGTAGCCGAGGTGGAAGTCGCCCGGGCTGCGCAGTCCGCTGGCCGACTCCAGGAGCGGACGCAGCAACTCCTCGGTGGTGCCCGGGTACGTGGTCGACTCCAGCACCACCGTGCAGCCCGGTCGGACGTACGGGCCGATGCCGATGCCGGCCTGCTCCACGTAACTCAGGTCCGGGGTGCCGTCCCGCAGCGGGGTCGGCACCGTGATCACGCAGACGTCGAAGCCCTCGGCATCGGGGTACTCCGCGCTCGGCCGGTACCGGCCGCTGCTGAGCGCCCGGCCGAGCCGGTCGGCCGGGATGTCCTCCACGAATGACTCACCCGACGCGAGCCGCTTGACGCGGTCGGTGTCGACGTCCAGACCGACGACGTCCATGCCCGCTTCGACGGCCCGCATGGCCAGCGGCAGACCGACGTAACCCTGGCCGATCACGACCAGCTTCTCAGCACTCACCCGGGCTCCAGTTGGACGGAGGAATCACCTGGTTAGGAGGCTAGAGGGACTTCTGATGCCGTAAGTCCGTTTTCGTGATATCGGCGGCCGATCCACGCCGGTGGGTGCGCCGGGGCGCGGAGCGTCCGGGGCGGACGGCAGAATGCACGACGGAACCCACCCGAGAAGGCGGATCAGATCGTGACCCAGTCTGTTCATCAGCGGATCGCCGACGAGCTCAGCGTCGCCGAACGTCAGGTGCGGGCGGCCGTGGAGCTGCTCGACGGCGGCGCCACCGTGCCGTTCATCGCCCGATACCGCAAGGAGGCCACCGGCTCACTCGACGACGCGCAGCTGCGCACCCTCGAGGAGCGGCTGCGCTACCTGCGCGAGCTGGACGAGCGACGCGCCGCGGTGCTGGAGTCGATCCGGTCCCAGGGCAAGCTCGACGAGGCGCTGGAAGCGCAGATCATGGCGGCCGACTCGAAGTCCCGGCTCGAGGACATCTACCTGCCGTACAAGCCCAAGCGGCGGACCCGGGCGCAGATCGCCCGCGAGGCCGGGCTGGAGCCCCTGGCCGACGCGCTGCTCGGCGACCCGACCCTGGACCCGCGGGAGGCGGCCGCCGGATACGTCGACGCGGACCAGGGGGTGGCCGACCCGGCCGCCGCGCTGGAGGGCGCCCGGGCCATCCTCATCGAGCGGTTCGCCGAGGACGCCGACCTGATCGGCACGCTGCGGGAGCAGATGTGGTCGCGGGGCCGGCTGGTCTCCCGGGTACGCGACGGCCAGGAAAGCGCCGGCGCCAAGTTCGCCGACTACTTCGACTTCGCCGAGCCGTACCCGAAGCTCCCCTCGCACCGGATCCTCGCCATGTTGCGCGGCGAGAAGGAGGGCGTGCTCGACCTGACCATGGACCCGGAGCCGGAGGGTGACTCCGACGCCGTGGCCAGCGGCCCGACCCGGTACGAGGCGGCGATCGCCGGCCGGTTCGGAGTCAGCGACCAGGGGCGCCCGGCGGACAAGTGGCTGACCGACACGGTGCGCTGGGCCTGGCGCACCCGGATCCTCATCCACCTCGGCGCGGACCTGCGGATGCGGCTCTGGCAGGCGGCCGAGGAGGAGGCCGTGCGGGTGTTCGCGACCAACCTGCGCGACCTGCTGCTCGCCGCGCCCGCCGGCACCCGGCCCACCATGGGCCTGGACCCGGGCCTGCGGACCGGCGTGAAGGTGGCGGTGGTGGACGCCACCGGCAAGGTGGTCGCCACCCACACCATCTACCCGCACGAGCCGCGCCGGCAGTGGGACGCCTCCATCGACGTCCTCGCCAAGCTGGCCGCGGCGCACCGGGTGGAGCTGATCGCGATCGGCAACGGCACCGCCAGCCGGGAGACCGACAAGCTGGCCGGCGACCTGATCAAGCGGCACCCGGAGCTGAAGCTGACCAAGGTGGTGGTGTCCGAGGCCGGCGCGTCGGTCTACTCCGCCTCCGCGTACGCCTCGCAGGAGCTGCCCGAGCTGGACGTGTCGCTGCGCGGCGCGGTCTCCATCGCCCGCCGCCTCCAGGACCCGCTCGCCGAGCTCGTGAAGATCGACCCGCGCTCGATCGGCGTCGGGCAGTACCAGCACGACCTGTCCGAGGTGAAGCTGTCCCGCTCGCTGGACGCGGTGGTCGAGGACTGCGTCAACGCGGTCGGCGTCGACGTCAACACCGCCTCCGCTCCCCTGCTCACCCGGGTCTCCGGCATCGGCGCCGGGCTGGCGGAGAACATCGTGCTGCACCGGGACGCCAACGGGCCCTTCCGCACCCGGGCCGACCTGAGGAAGGTGCCCCGGCTCGGGCCGAAGGCGTTCGAGCAGTGCGGGGGCTTCCTGCGCATCCCCGGCGGCGACGATCCGCTGGACTCCTCCAGCGTGCACCCCGAGGCGTACCCGGTGGTGCGGCGGATCCTCGCCCACACCGGGCAGGAAGTCCGCTCGCTGATCGGGCAGAGCAGGATCCTGCGCGGACTGAAGGCGACCGACTTCGTCGACGACACGTTCGGCCTGCCCACCGTCACCGACATCCTCGCCGAGCTGGAGAAGCCCGGCCGCGACCCGCGCCCCGAGTTCCGGACGGCGACGTTCGTCGAGGGGGTCGAGACGATCGGTGACCTGAAGCCCGGGATGGTGCTGGAGGGTGTGGTCACCAACGTGGCCGCGTTCGGCGCGTTCGTCGACGTCGGCGTGCACCAGGATGGTCTGGTGCACGTGTCGGCCATGTCGCACACCTTCGTGAAGGACCCGCGGGACGTGGTGAAGTCCGGCGACGTGGTCCGGGTCCGGGTGCTCGACGTCGACGTACCCCGCAAGCGCATCTCGCTGAGCCTGCGGCTGGACGACGAGGCGCCGGCTGGCGGTGGTCGCCCGGCTGACGGCCGGCGCGAGCGCGGTGGCCAGGGCGGCGGCGCACGGGGCGGCCAGGGCGACGGCCAGCGCGGCGGTCAGGGCGGCGGTCAGGGCGGTGCGCCGCGCGGGGACCGGGGTGGCTCGCGCGGTGGGCCGCAGCAGCGGCCGGGGCGCGGCGGCGGAGCACCGGCCGCGGCCAACAGCGCCATGGCGGACGCGCTGCGCCGCGCCGGCCTGGCCTGACCCTCGGGCCACGCTGTCGAGCTGATGTCGTCAACGGATCGCCGGAACGCGTCAGCTCGACAGCACGACCGGAAGCGGACCGCCCGGAGCTGACGGCACCGGCGGGCGGACGGGGCGCGCCGGTTGAGGCGGCGCGGCACCGGACGGCTCCCGGCCAGCCGTGATGCGAGGGCGTCCCGGCGGCGGGCCGGCGAGGTCCGCGTACCGTGGCACACGTGGCGGACGACGGCCTGGAGTGGCGGGAGCGGCAGCGCCGCGCGGTGCGGGCGCACGCCGAGGCCGACGCCCGGCAGCGCGCCGCCGAGCAGGCCGAGGCGGCGGAGCTGGTGGCCCGGTTCGCGGCCGAGGCGACCCGACGCGGCCTGCGCCCGGACCGGCTGACCGTGACGTCCTACGACGGCCGCGCCCGCTACCGCACCCGCCTCACGGGGTGGTACGTGGATCGGGCGCGCAGCCGTGCGGTCGACGCCGAGGGACGGTTCTACCTGCTGACCGTGCCGCCCAGCCTCCGGTCGCGGCTGTTCGGGGCCGACCCCGAGCCGACCCCGCCGCCACTGGTCGTCGGGCGCGGTGGCCGGGACGGGGAGTCGATGCCGCTGCGGGACCTGCTCACCCGGCGGCTGGCAGCTGGCGACGACTGGGGCTGAGCCGGCTCAGCCCCCGGCGGCCCGGTATCCGGCCGCCCGGTGGCGGATTCGCCACCACCACAGCTGCTGTACGACCAGGGTGGCAAGGCCGGCCAGCACGATCGCGAGCAGGTTGATCATCAGCTGGAGCGACGAACCTGCCGCCTCCTGCCATACGCCGTACGCCGCCGCCACGGCCACGTTCGCGGCGGCCGGCACGGTGGTCACCGAGATCAGCACCCCGACCAGCGCGCCGGACTTCTTCGAGGTCAGGGAGAGCATGCCGGCGACACCGGCGAGCAGACCGACCACCCAGGAGAGTGCGTCCGGCCGCCAGATGAAGTCGGTCAGCGGCCGGGGCGCCAGCAGCGTGGCCCGGCTGACCAGACCTGCCGCGGTCAACGCCCAGGTGCTCAGCACAGTCACCAGCATTGCGGCCAGGAACCCGACGACCAGGGCCTGCACCGATCGGCCGACCACCCGCCAGTTGCGCCGCAGCAGTGCGACGCTGAGTGCGGCGAGCGGGCCGAATTCGGGGCCGACCACCATCGCCCCGACGATCAGGATCGGCTGGTCGAGCAGCACGCCGATACCGGCGATCATCGTGGCCACCATGATGAGAGCCAGGAACGTCCCGCTAAGCACCGTCTGCTCGCCGGTCTTCGCGGCGATCTCGTCCCAGACCAGTGCATCCTCCCCGTGCCCCGGCGCCTCCCGGGCGGCCCGTTCCGCCGCCGCCGAGAGCGTCACCTCGACGTCGTCGGCGGAGATGCCGCCGCGCGCCTCGACGCCGAGTTCCTGGAGCCGCCGCAGGACGTCGTCGGCGCTCTCCCGGACCACGTCGCACAGCACCAGGTCGCCCTGCGGTTGCCGTGCGGCACCGGACAGCACTGCGAGGTGGGTGACGCCGGGTTCCGCGGCCAACATGTCGACCACTGCGGACGACCGGTCGGACGGTGCGATCACCCGGAGGTGCAACACGGCGGGTACTCCCTGCGGTCGGGCGGCTCACACGCCGCCGGTCGCCGCACTGTACCGATCAGCCGGCCGGCTCGCCCACGCGCGGCACGGACGGCGTGGCCGAGATGCCGTAGCAGTTCATCCGCCGCCCTTCGCGGGTGGTCCAGCTGCCCCGCAGCGTCCAGCCCGCCCGCTCGTAGAAGGCGTTCACCCGGTCGTTGCCGTCCGCGTCGGTGGTCAGGTACGCCGAGGTCACCCCCCGCCGACGGACTCCCTGCCACCAGGTGTCGATGAGCTGTCGCCCGTGCCCGCCGTGCTCGGCGGCGGGGTCGACGCAGATCGAGCTGAGCAACGCCCCCCGGGTCTCGACCGGCGCATCGCCGCGGTAGGCGACCCCACGCAGCACCCGCAGTGCCACCGCCGGGCGACGGAGCACCGCCGGCATGCTCGCCAGCGCGAGCCGCGGGCCGCGCTGCCGCAGCAGCCGGCGGAAGAACAGTTCCGGGGCGACGGTGCCGACGACCATGCCGACCAGCTGGCCGTCGGGGTCCCGGGCGACCGCGGTGACCGCGTCGGGGTCTCGGACGAAGCCGGCGTAGAACTCGCGCAGGAAGGGCTCGCCGAGAGTGGACAGGAAGAACCGGTCGAACGCGCGGACGTGCAGCGCCGCGGCCCGGCGGACGTCACCGGGGCGTAGGACGTCGAGGTCGCCGAGGCTTGCCGGGCTCATCGGCGCCCGCCCGACCGGGCGGCGGCGCGCAGCGCCTCCTCCACCCGTCGTACCCCGGAGGCCAGGGAGTACTCCCGGTCGTAGAACTCCCGGCCGTCCCGGCCGAGCAGGTCCAGCTTCTCGCGTCCGAGCGCGCACACCGCACGGACGGCGTCGGCGATCGAGTGGGGGTCTCCGGGCCGGGCGGTGATCCCCGCACCGCTCGCCGACGCCACCGCTGCGGCGTCACCATCCGCCGCGACGAGCAGCGCGCGGCCGGCGGCGAGGATCGCCTGGACCTTGCTCGGCATCGTGTACGCCGACATGCCGGTGGGCCGAAGGCTGACCACGTGCGCATCGCCGGTGCGCAGCAGCGCCGGCATCCGCTCGGCCGGTAGCCGGCCGAGGAACCGCACGTTCGACAGCCCGTGCTGCGCGACCTGCCGGCGCAGGCGTTCCTCGCACCCCCCTGAGCCGGCGAAGAGGCAGACCAGCCGTGGGTCGTCGACCATCGCCACGGCGTCGACGAGGGCGTCGAGCCCCTGCGCCTCCCCCATCGTCCCGGCGTACACCAGGACGATCTGGTCGTCGCGCAGGCCCAGCTCCGCACGGAGGTCACCCGGAACGGCCGCGAGGTTCTCGTCGGCCCACATCGGAATGTGCACCAGCTTGTGCTCGGGCACCCCCCGGCGGACCAGCAGCTCACCGACACTGGGCGAGATGTACGCCACCTGGGCGGCGGACCGGTACATCGCCGCGCACCAGCCGGCCATGCCCCGGGCCAGCAGCGCGCCCCGCCGTCCCGCGCCGAGGAAGCCGCTGGCCTGCGCGCTGTCGGGCCACAGGTCGAGCACGTGCAGCACCACCGGGATCCGGTGGGCGTAGCGGGCGAACCACATCGGCAGCGAGACGGTGATCGGGGAGTTGCTCACCCAGAGCGCGTCCAGGCCCCGCAGGGCGTCGGTGCCGGAGGCGAGGGCCGAGGCGGCGAAGGTGCCGTAGGTGGCCAGCCGGCGCAGCGGGGAGTCGTCGTGGCTCGGGTAGAGAGCGACGCGGCGGATCCGCACCCCCTCGGCGTCCACCTCGTCCTGCCGTCGGCTCATCCGGTAGCCCGGGGCCAGCCGGCCGGTCGGGTAGTTCGGGAAGCCGGTGAGCACCTGGACCGTGTGGCCGCGTCGGGCGAGGCCGCGCGCGAGCGTTCCGGGCAGCGCCGCCGGCCCCGGCTCGGGGTCGTACCACTGGGTCAGCAGACCGACCCGCATTCGTCACCTCACGAACCATATTCGCAAATAGGCGAATAGTCACCAGAAGGGGCGAAGGGAGTTTAACCTCCGACAAGGCAAAACGGACCAAGGCAGCAAAGAGGAGTTTTGGTGGGAGACAGCAGCCTTCCCTTCGCGTTGCCTGACATCGGCGAGGAGGAGATCGCTGCCGTCACGGCCGCCCTCCGCTCCGGGTGGCTCTCCAGCGGGCCGTTGGTGCCGCGCTTCGAGCAGCGGTTCGCCGAGGCGTGCGGACCGGGCATCAGCGCCATCGCGGTGAACTCGGCGACCGCCGGCCTGCACCTGGCCCTCGAGGCGCTCGGCGTCGGGCCGGGCATGGAGGTGCTGGTGCCGACCTGGACCTTCACCGCCACCGCCGAGGTCGTCGTGCACCTGGGCGCCGAACCCGTGCTGGTCGACGTCGACCCGGTGACCCTGCACATCGACTTCGCCGACGCGGCCCAGAAGGTCACGCCGAGGACCGTCGCGGTGCTGCCCGTGCACTTCGCCGGCCAGCTCGTCGCCCCGGCGCAGCTGCGGGCGTTCGCCGAGCGCCACCAACTGGCCGTGGTCGAGGACGCCGCCCACTCGTTCCCGGCGAGCAGCCAGGGAGTCGCCGTCGGAGCCGGACCGAGCGCGGCGACGGTGTTCAGCTTCTACGCGACGAAGACGATCACCACGGGCGAGGGCGGGATCGTGGTCACCCGCGACCCCGACCTGGCCCGGCGGATCCGCACCACCCGGCTGCACGGGTTCGACCGGGACGGCTTCGACCGCTACCGCAGCGACCGGCCGGCGTGGCGGTACGACGTGGTCGAGGCCGGCTGGAAATGCAACCTCACCGATCCGGCGGCCGCGCTCGGCCTGGTCCAGCTCGACCGCGCGGAGGCCATGCGAGCGCGCCGCGAGGAGATCGCCGGCTGGTACCGCGGGGCCTTCGCCGGACTCCCCCTCGACCTGCCCACGCCGGCTCCCGCCGGCGACGTGCACGCCTGGCATCTCTTCGTGGTCCGGCTACGCCCGGAGGCGACACCCGGCCGGGATGGGTTCATCCAGGAGATGTCCCGCCTCGGCGTGGGCTGCAGCGTGCACTTCATCCCGCTGCACCAGCACAGCTACTGGCGGCACCGGTACCACCTCACCGATGCCACGTTTCCCGTCGCCAGCGCGGAGTTCGCGCGCGTGGTCAGCCTGCCCATCTTCTCGGCCATGACCGACGAGCAGGTCGACCGCGTCATCACGACCGTCCACAAGGTGCTTCAGTGATCAAAAGACTCTTCGACGTCGTCATCGCGGCGGCGGCCCTGATCCTCTGCGCCCCCGTCCTGGCCGTGATCGCCCTGGCGATCCGGCTGGACGACGGCGGGCCGGTGCTCTTCCGCCAGGAACGCGCCGGCCGGGCCGGGCGCAGCTTCCACATCCGCAAGTTCCGGACCATGCGGGCCGGACCCGGCGCCGCCGTCACCGCGGACACCGACGCCCGGATCACCCGGGTCGGCCGGCTGCTGCGGGCGAGCAAGCTCGACGAGCTCCCCCAGCTCTTCGACGTGCTGATCGGCCACATGAGCCTGGTCGGTCCGCGCCCAGAGGTCCGCAGGTACGTCGACTGCTGGCCGCCGCTGGCCCGCTGGCGCATCCTCTCGGTGCGTCCGGGCATCACCGACCCGGCGTCGATCACGTACCGCAACGAGTCGGCGGAGCTGGCCCGGGCGCCGCAGCCGGAGGAGTACTACGTGTCGGTGGTGCTGCCTCGCAAGGTGGAGATGTACGTGCGCTACGTCGAGACCCGCAGCTTCCTCGGCGACCTGCTGATCCTCGCCCGAACCGTGCAGGCGGTCATCGGCCGCTGACCTCACCTGAAGAGGGCCGGGGACCTCGTGGTCCCCGGCCCTTTTCCTCGTGGCTCGGACGGGTCAGCGACGGATGCCGGCCCACTCGTGGTGCCGGCGGACGGTGGAGAGGATGAAGTCGACCACCCGGCGGGAGGTGTCGGTCACCTGATAGTCGGCCGGGCAGGGCACGCCGTCGGCGGCGACCTGCTCGACCACCACGCGGACCGCCTCCACGACCCCGGCCGGGTCCAGCCCGGTCATCACGATGCCGCCCGCGTCCAGCGCCTCCGGCCGCTCGATTGACTCGCGCAACGTCACCGCGGGGAACCCGAGGACCGCGGACTCCTCGCTGATCGTGCCGCTGTCGGAGAGCGTGCATCGGGCCCGGCGCTGCAACTGGACGTAGTCGATGAGCCCGAACGGCTCGTGGAACGTGATCCCGTCGAGGGTCAGCGCATCGGCCGCCAGCACCTCCAGCCGCTTGCGGGTACGCGGATGGGTGGACACCAGCACCGGCAGGCCCCAGGCGTCCCGGACGGCCCGCAGGCAGTCGAGCAGCCGGCCCAGCCGGTCCGGCCGGTCCACGTTCTCCTCCCGGTGCGCACTGACCAGGAAGTACCCGCCCTCGTCCAGCCCGAGCTGGTCGAGCACCGTCGAGCGCTCGATGTCCGGCAGGTAGTGCGTCAGCACCTCCCGCATTGGCGACCCGGTGTGCAGGATGCGCCGCGGGTGCAACCCCTCGGCGAGCAGGTTGCGCCGGGCGTGCTCGGTGTAGACCAGGTTGAAGTCGGCGACGTGGTCGACCAGCCGGCGGTTGGTCTCCTCCGGCACGTTGAGGTCGAAGCAGCGGTTGCCCGCCTCCATGTGGTAGACCGGCACCCGCATCCGACGGGCCATCAGGGCGGCGATGCAGCTGTTGGTGTCGCCCAGCACCAGCAGGGCGTCGGGCCGGACCTCGGCGATGGCGTCCTCCATGCCGATCAGCACCCCGCCGAGCACCCGCCCCAGCGACGAGGTGTCCACCCGCAGGAACCGGTCCGGCTCACGCAGCCGCAGCTCGGTGAAGAACACGTCGGACAGCGAGCGGTCCCAGTTCTGTCCGGTGTGCACGAGGACGTGGTCCACCGTACGGTCCAACCGGTCCAACACCCGGGACAACCGGATGATCTCCGGACGTGTACCGACCACCGTCATCACTCGGGTCATGCCTGCTCCTCCCTACGCCGCCGCCACGGCCGGCTCCGCGATGGTCAACTCCACCGGCTCGGGCCAGGTGTCGGGTCGGGCGGGGTCGAAGACCTCGTTGGTCCAGAAGACGGTGAGCAGTTCCGCCGAGCCGGTGTTCACGATGTTGTGGACCCACATCGTCGGCATGTCCACCACCACCGGCTCAGCACCGTCGACCGGGAACCGGACGACGGCGTCGTCGCCGACGCGGCGCAACCGGATCTCGGCGCTGCCCCGCAGCACGCAGAACCGCTCCACCTTGGCGAGGTGGAAGTGCTCACCCCGGACCACTCCGGGACGACTGGTGGAGCAGAACGTCTGGCCGCCGCCACCGTGCACCTTGACCGTCTCGACCAGTTCGCCGCGCGCGTCGGCGCGGCGGGTGAGCGGCAGCGGGTAATGCGCCGGAAAGCAGTGCGACCGGTAGGTGTTGAACAAGCGGACGGCGTGCCGATCGGTCAGCGGCGGGATCTCGCCGCCCCGGTACAGCGCCGCGAATCCGGCGAGCCGGTCGGCCAGTTCCCGCACCCCGGTACGCAGGCCCGGCATGCCGGCGTCCCACGAGTCGCCCGCCGGAGCGCCCATCAGCCGGGCCGCCGCGTCGGTAACGTGCACCAGGGTCAGCTCCCGGTCCTCGTGCACCTCCGGCGACCGCTGCTCGGCCAGCATCCGGCAGAAGGTGGCCACCACGGAGTTGTAGTAGGGCAGGCCGTGCTCGCCGTACAGGTTGGGCAGCTGCACATCCATCAGGTCGGGACGGGCGGCCGCCAGGGTGACGGCGGCGACCGCCTTGGAGTCGCCGTACGGGGTGCCGTTACCCGCCTGCACCGAGTTGGCGAAGACCACCGTCCCGGGCGGGGTGGCGCAGCGGCGCAGGCCGCGGACGAGGGCGGCAGCCAGCTCGACGTTCCCGGCGGCCACCTCCCGCGGGTCGCCCCGGTTCACCCCGGCCAGGTGCAGCACCCGGTCGACGCCGTTCAACTTCGCCGCCAGCGTCGCCTCGTCGAGCAGCTCGGCGCGATCGATCAGGACCGGGTCCGGCCAGCCCAGGGCGCGGGCGAGCACCCGGACGTGCCAGCCGAGGAAGCCCTGCCCGCCGGTGAGCGCGAGCCTCAGCACGCCAGCACCGGATCCCGCAGGGCCAGCTCCGCGCGGATCTCCGGCAGGGTACGCAGCAGGTCCATGATCTGGGGTACGTCCAGGCGCGGCGCGTTGGCCGAGTTGAAGTCCTCGGTCGCCTTCTCGCCGAGGGCGCCCTCTGAGACGTACAGGGCGTAGTTGAGGTCCCGCGCGTCCAGCGGCACTCGGAAGAAGTCGCCGAAGTCGTGCGCCTGGGACAGTTCCTCGCGGCTGGCCAGCGTCTCGTCCCACTTCTCGCTGTGCCGGACCCCGATCACCTCGAGCTTGAACGGCACGTCGAAGAGCTGGCAGACCGCCTCGGCGAGGTCCCCGATGGTGCACGCCGCGGCCTTTCGGATGAAGACGTCACCAGGGCGGCCGTTGTGGAATGCGTGCTCGACCAGCTCGACCGAGTCGGTCAACGACATGAGGAAGCGGGTCATGGTCGGATCCGTCACGGTGAGCGAACGACCGGCCTTGATCTGCTCGACGAAGAGCGGGATGACCGAGCCACGCGAGTACATGACGTTGCCGTACCGCACGCACGACACGACGGTCCCGCTGTCCGGGTTGTTCCGGGCGTACGCCTGGGCCACCTTCTCCATCAGGGCCTTGCTCATGCCCATTGCGTTCACCGGGTAGACGGCCTTGTCGGTGCTGAGCACGACCACCGAGCTGACCCCGCTCTCCGCGGCGCCCTCGATCACGTTGGCACTGCCCAGGATGTTCGTACGGACGGCTTCCAGCGGAAAGAACTCGCAGGACGGCACCTGCTTCAGGGCGGCGGCATGGAAGACGAAGTCGACGCCGCGGGTCGCTCGCAGCACGCTGTCCCGGTCCCGCACGTCGCCGACGTAGTAGCGCAGCCGCTCGTCGCCGAACACGCGCCGCATGGCGTCCTGCTTCGCCTCGTCGCGGCTGAGGATGCGCACCTCGGCCACATCCCGGTCCAGCAGCCGACGCGCCATGGTCTGTCCGAAGGAACCGGTCCCGCCGGTGATCAGCACTCGGCTACCCGCAGTCATCAAGCTCATTGTTTCTCCCGTTCGTCCCCGACGGGCGGTCGCACCCGCCAGTACGGCGGATCACCACGCGCTGTTTCGAGCCGGACGCTCGCGCCCGATGGGCACGAGGACGGCCTCGGCCGATACGGCCACCCGGGTCAACGACGGGCCCCAGCAGCGGATACGTGTTTCCCGCAAATGCCACAAAAGGCCGTAATCATCTAAACGTCTCGGCCGTTTTCATAGCGGACACTTGCGGAATCACACTCTTCAACACCGTTTGACTGGTAGAACGGTTTCGTGCTGCCCGCTGGCGGACTCCGTCGGCTCAGACGTCCGCCGAGAGCCCACCCCTGCGCGGGCCTCCTGACCCGTCACCGAAGGAGTTTCATGCCGCGCGGTAACTCGTCAGGCTCGAATCGACGCCGACTGGGGACACGACTGGCTCGCCGGCTGTGCATCCCAACCGTCCGACCTGGGAGGGCACGCCCATGACCGCGGCGCCGCCGCGGGTCGGCCGTGTCATGGCCGCGATCCCGCACGCCGCACCGACCGACTACCCGGCCCTGCCGGCCGCCGCGGCCGGTCTACCGTCTCCCCGGCGCCCATCAGCGACATCAGGAACCGGAGCACCAGGCGGAGGCCTGGCCAGCGTGCTCGTGCTCTGCGTGGTGGCCTTCATGACGGCCAGGCCACCCTCGTGGTCGTTCAACTACGCGGCGATCCTCGCGGTCGTCGCCGTCGCGCTCACCGTCCGGCTGCCGCGCCTGCGCACGGCGGACGTCCTCGCGCTGCTCACCGGCGGATGGGCATACGCGAGTCTGATCTGGACGGCCTGGGCCGACCTCACGGCGCCCTCGGCCTACCGTTACGCCTCGGTGTGCCTGCTCTTCGTGGCCGCTCGGCATGTGCTGCGCACCCGGCGCGACCTGTTGCTGGTCGGCTGGACGTTCCTGGCCGGCTGCGCCGTCGTCGCGATCGAGGTCATCACCGGGGCGCGGTCGCAGGGCCCGGTGGACTTGTTCGGCCAGCGATACGGAATCGACGGCATCAACCTGAACTTCACCGCGTACACCCTGACGGCGGGTATGGTGCTGGCCCTGGTTGTCGCCGCGGTCACCACCGGCCGGCGGCTGCTGCGGCTCAGCCCGCTGGCGATCGCCATGCTCCTCGGGTACGCCGTCCTGCTCACCGGGTGCCGAGGGGCAGCCGTCGGCATGGTGCTCGGGGCGGCGGTGCTTCTCATGGCCCGGCTCGTGCCTCGGCTGACCGTGGGCACCCTGGTCGTGGTCATCATCGCGCTCGTTGTGCTGGTGCCGCTCGAACTCCTCCCGGAACGCCAGGTCCTGTGGCTCGACAACCTGTACGACCGACCCACCGGCGACCTCTCCGGCCGCCTCGCCATCTGGCCGTACGCCCTGAAGACGTGGTCGGAGGATTTGCTGACCGGTTCTGGCGCCGGAGTTTTCATCGGCACCAACCCGTTCGAGATCGGACCGCACAACCTGCTGCTGACCGTCGGCAACGATCTCGGCCTGGTAGGTGTGCTGCTCTACTTCGGCGCGATCGCCGCGGCGCTGCTCGCCACCGCCCGCACCGGTCGGGTCAGTTTGCTGTTGAGCGGTACCTTCGCCGCCGCCATGGTCCCGATCTGGCTCAGTGGGCAGTGGGAGACATCGCTGGCGTTCTGGCTCGTCCTCGCGCTGATCAGCGTGCTGCCGCAGGCGGGCGTCCCGACCGGCGGCTGGGCGTCGAACGGCCGGCATCACCAGTCCACTCGCGTGATTCCCCAGTCGCCACCCCGCAGCACACCGGCGAAGATCTCCAGGCCCACTACGGGTTGAGTCGGCGGGCTCGGCAGCACCTCCCTTGCCCGGCCAGGTTCGCAGGCCGGGCCCCGGTCGATTCCACCAGCCAGTCCCCCGGTTGGCCGCCGTCGGCCGGGGAGCGCGGAACCTGATAAGCCGATGAACGCATCCCAGCTGGCGGCCCCGGTGCCGGCTCAGCCTCTGGACACCTCTGCCGCCTGCAACCGCCGGCGGTGCGCCGGCGGGAGGCCGGTCGGGCGGCCAGCCGCCTCCCGGAGCACCTCGGCGAAGCGGGCCGCCACCTGGTCCGCGCGGTGGTGACGCACCGCGTACGCCAGGCCCTGCCCACCGAGGCGGTCGCGCAGGGCGCGGTCGGTGCAGAGCCGGGACAGCTCGGTCGCGAGCGCAGTGGGATCGTCCACGCCGACCACCACGCCGGCCCGCGCCGCGCCGATGTGGGCCATGGAGGCCAGCTCGGCCGGACCGAAGCCGAGCACCGGCCGGCCGGCCGCCAGGTACTGCGGGATCTTGGTGGACAGTGAGTAGCGGGTGTAGCGGCGGTGCTCGGCCGCGAAGGACTCGACGTGTACCAGCACGTCTGACCGGCGCAACACCGCACCCACCTCGGCGCTGTCCAACGATCGGCCCAGCCGGACCGCCGACAGCCCAGCGAACGCGTCACCGTAGTGGACCAGGTCCGCCGTCGGCGCGTGCACCGTGAGCCGGACCGGCACGTCCCGCGCCGCGAGGAGTCCCACCGCATCGCATACCCGACGCAGCGACCGCCAGCGGTCCAGATGCAGGCCGCCCACGTAGACGAGCTCAACCACCGGCCGGTCCTGCTCAAGGTCCGGCGAAGCGTCCGGGGCGGCGAACTCCGCCGCGTTCACGCAGTTGCCGAAGGCGGCAAACGGCAGCCGGTACCGGCGCTCGTACTCGCGGGCCATCGGCCCGCTGATCCCCATCCCGTACGAGCTGTGCCGCAGCGTCTCCCCGACGCCGGCGCGCACGGCGAGGCGGGGCAGGCCGAGCACCTGTCCCTGCGCGTAAAGGGTGCTCGGCCAGTCGTCCATGAAGTGCGGCACCAAGGGCACCCGGCACTCCTCGGCGGCGACCACGGCGAGACGCATTACCCGGATGCTGCCGATGGTCGTGTAGATCACTTCCGGGCGTTGTGCGCGCAGCCACGCACGCACGTCGTGAGGTACCCGGATCGGGCTGAGGTCGAAGAACGCCCGCAACTGGATGCGGAGCCGGGCACGCAGCGGACCGGGGAGCGGCGCGACGGCCGGCTGCTCGACCTCTGGCCCCACTGTGCCGCTGGTAGGGTGCCGGCGGATCCGGTGCCACAGCCGGAGGACGTGGTGCTCCACCGGTGCGTTTTCAAGCACGAACCGCCTGAACGTGCCACCGATCCCCGGCCCCGGCTCCCGGTCTTCTAGATAGAGTTGGGACAGCCGGTCCGGCGGCCAGCCGGCGAAGAGGTTCGACAACGTGATCCCGGTGCCGGTGGAGCGGTCCAGGACCGGCCCGCTCACGATCAGCACCCGAGGGAACTCCTCACGGGACAACAAGTTGCTCACCCGATCCTTCCTCGGTGACGATGCGGCGGTGCCGCCGCAGCGTCCGGTAGTAGCCGCAGAGCGCGGCCGGAGCGACGGTCAGCGCGTAGCAGGCGGCACCGACCCAGGGCACGGCGTTGACCCCGAGCCATTCGGCGCCATACCACTTCCCGATAGTCGACAGCGCCAGAAAGACGGCCCAACCGATCAGTTGCGGCCCGATGACCCCGGCGGCGTTCTGCACCATGAACCGCGGCGAGAGCCCGGCCTGGAGCACCCACCACGCGCCGAGACCAGCCAGCAGCCACGGATCACCATCCATCGGCATCGGAAGCCACACGGCGAAGAGCCGATCGCCGAGCAACACGAAGGCGGCGGCCGGCAGTCCCGCGACGAGCAACGAGACGATCGTCATCCGGCGGGTGATCCGCTGCACCCAGTCGAGCTGCCGCTGCGCCAGGGCATCCCCATTGGCGGGCCAGAGCGGCACGTTCACCAGCGCGGCGACGAGCCCGACCTGGGCCAGCAGCTTCGCCGGCACGGCGAAGGCGGCCACGCTGGACAGGCCGAGCGTGTGCGCGATGATGAGCGTGTCGGCGTTGGTGGCGACCGACATGACCACGGTCACCAGGAAGAACAGGCCACTGAGCCGGATCAACTCCCGGGCGGTCGCCGCCTCCACCGCCCCCAGCCGCGGCCGCAGCTGCGGGCGCTGCCGGCCGAAGAACCAGACCGTGTTCACCAGGTTGACCAGCAACGGGGCGGCGGCCGACGCGGCGATGACCAGGATCGGCGACTGGTCGGCCCAGACCAGCCCGAGCACCGTCACCAGCCCGACCAGGTTGCCCCCGGTCTGCCAGACGTTGCTCCAGCTGACCTGCTGGTAGGCGTACTGCACCCGCACGATCAGCGAGAGCGGGACGTTGAGCACGAATGCGGTGAGGCTGATCAACGCAATGAGGCGGGTCCGCTCGGGGGTGATCTGACCGGTCACGTTGAAGACCGCGACCCACGGGATGGCGTCGGCGAGCAGCCAGAGCAGCCCGGTCAGGAAGACCGCGAGCAGGGAGAGGGTCAGGTAGGCGCTGGATATGTAGCGCCGCGCCCGGACGGTGTCGCCATGCGCGTAGCAGGGGGCCAACTTGGTCATCAGACCGCTGCCCAGCCCGAGGTCCGCGAAGGCCGCCATGGCGGACAGCGAGGCGACGGCCATCCAGAGGCCGTACAGGTCCTTGCCGAGGAACGGCAGAGTCACCGGGACCGTCAGGATCGGCGTGAGGAAACCGGCGGCCCGGCTGACCAGCGCGGTGGCCACGCCCGAGAGCAGTCGCCGGGTGCGGTCGGGTGCGCGGCCGGCGCTGGCTGGGGGCCCGTCCCGGTCGGCGAGCGTCGTGGACACGGCCTGCTCCTACTGGCCGCCGAGCCGCAGCGGCGCCTGCGAGCCGTTCAGGTTCTGCGACAGCCGGGTGGAGGGATCCGCGACCGCCATGACCCGAGTGACTGCCGAGGTGATGTCGACCCGCACCCGCACCGGACCGACGCCGATGAAGGTGGGGCCACCCGTCACCGCTACCTCCACGTCGTCCCCCGTCCGGTCGTACGCCAGCCCGGCGATCGGCGCGGCTTACCACGGGACAACGAGCAGAGCCCCCGATGAGTCACGCAAATCGGGCAGCGCAACCGAGGTCGTGGCATCAAGGGGTACGAGCGGCGGCAGCCACCACTTCGGGCGAGCGTTCGGAGTGGCTGGACCCAGCAAGCGCGGCAAGGAAGTTGCGCATCCGCCTGCCCTGCGCGGACGGCCCACGGGTGCCACGAACGAAGGCCGCCCCGCCACGTCCGATCCGGGCACCCTCCTCGGGGGGCAGCCGAAGGACCCGATCAATGGCCTCCCGCAGGCCCGCCGCGCTGTCCGAATCGGCGAACTGCAGCCACGGCTCGTAGTCGGCGGGAATGCCGGTAAGCCGAGTGGTCACCACCGGGACGCCGGCGGCGAGGTACTCGATGAGCTTCGACGGAAAGGACCACCGGACGAAGTCCTGCCCGACTGGACGGGGGTTCACCAGTACGGAAGCGCTGGCCAGCCGGGGCAGCAGGGCCGCTCGAGGCAGCAGTTCGGGCAGCGCGATGCGCGGGTCTTCGGCAGCCTGGCTGGCAATCCACTGCTCCAGTTCACCCCGTCCGTACACCCGCAGCCGCAGGTCGCAGTCCGGCAACCCCCGGAACGCCGCAACCAGCCTGTCCACCCCGTACGAACGGCTGAGACCCCCGGCATAGACGATCTCCCGAGCACCCCGCGCCGCTGTCGTCGGCTCTTCGACCGTGGTCGAGGGGTTGGGCACCGCATGGAAGATGCCTTCCATGACCAGCCGAGGCAGGCCCGGAGCGAAATCGTCGGCGAGGGCAGGCGTCAACGCGATTACCCCGGAGCAGCGCGACAGTGCCATCTGGACCAACGCCCGATCAAGCCGGCGCAGCAGCCGGACCAGCCGTCCGTCGGTGGGCAGGACGACGCTGGGCGGATCGGTCAACACGGGGACCACCAGTACGCCCACTCGACGCGCGCGCAGCGCGCCGAACCACAAGAACGGCGAATGCACGCCGTGCACCAGCAACACGTCCGCCCTCGATTCCCGCAGCGTCCGCGCGCCCATCCGCCACACCGTGGCGAACCGGGTGAGGTGCTTCAGCCCGAGCACATTGACGAAGCCGAGCAACTGCCCCGCCACGCCGTCCTGCCGAAAGGAGCCGGACCGGAAGCGGAGTTGCCGGTTGCCGGGCCAGTTGGAGACGGGCGCGGCGGAGAGGAGGTGGACCGGGCAATCTGCGGCGCGCAGGCTACGGACGAGACCCCAGGCGAACGTATGGGTCTGGACCGGCATGACCGAGTCGCGTTTCATGATCTCCACGAGGAGGTCGTCCGGCACGGTGAAGCCGAGCAGCACGACCGACGGGTTGCCCGCTGTGCTCACCGCTGCAACACCCGCTGGTAGGCGCCATCGAGGGCCGCGAGCATGACATCAAGGCTGTAGCGCTCGGCAACGACTTTTCGCGCGATTTCTCCCAGGTGGCGCCGCTCAGCCGGCTCGTCGAGCAGGGGCACCAACGCCGCCGCCAGGGCTTCCGGATCACCTGCCGGCACCAGCCGGCCGCCCCCGGAACGCAGCACCTCCACGTTGCCGCCCACCGCCGAGGCGACTACCGGCAGCCCGTGCCCCATCGCCTCCAGCAGTGCGTTCGACAGGTTCTCGTGCAGGCTCGGGAAGACGAAGATATCGGCGGCCGAGAGCAGGTCCGGTACATCCAGCCGGTTTCCCAGCGGCCGGCACTCGGTCGCATCCACTCTGGCCAAGGCCGCCGCGATGCCGGACCGGTCGGGCCCGGCACCGGCCACGAGCAGCACGCGTCGACCGGTCGTCGGAGGCAGCCGGCGCAGGGCGTCAGCCAGCACGCCGTACCCCTTGTCCCAGGTCAACCGCGCTACCGCGATCATCACGACGTCATCGGGCCGCAAGTTCAGCGCGGCGCGGACCCGGTCCCGACCGGCCGCGGGTTCCGGCGGCAGGGGGACACCGTTCGGGATGACACCGATGAACCGGGCGCCCGCGGCGGCCAGGAAGTCACGCCCGGCGGCGTACTCACAGACGGTGGCGACGTGCGTGGCGGCTCGCAGGGTGAACGGCTCCGCGCCGTGGACGAGCAGCCGGCGCCGCCAGGACTGGCCCGCGTGCCGCAGGTCCCGTACGGTCCCGTGCACCGTGACCAGGATCCGCCGGCAACCGGCAAGCCGCGCGGCGAGGACCCCGTGGAAACCCTCGTTCTGCAGGCCACGTACGTGCACCAGGTCCGGCCGCACCCGACGCAGCATGCTCACCCACCGCCACAGGAGGGGCATGTTCAGCGCACCATTGCCGTGCGGCTGGTGCATGCGGAGGAACTCGTAACGCTCGGCGAGCGGCGAGGCGAGCACCCGCTCGACCGCGGTCAACGGACCGTTCGCCCCGGGCGAGCCAGCGAAGTGCTGGACGACGACGGGCCGGCTCACCGGCCGCCTCCCGGCACCGGCCGCCGCCCGGAACGGTCGGCTCTCCCCCTCGGCTCCACGTCTCCCCCTTGCAGACACGTTCCGGCGCTGCGACCGCCATAAGCAGGACAGCGTAGGATTACTCCGGCAAAAGCCTCCTACCTATATGAACGACCGAAATGCCGAGGTGGCATGGACCAGACAGCAGCGACCTCCACTGCCCCGTCCCCGCGCGCCGTCGCCACGCCGGCGTCGCCACGACTGCTCGTCCTGAGCGCGTTCCGGTTCCCGCACGGCGACGCCATGTCGAACCGACTTCTCCAGCTCGCCCGCTCCGCGGCACCGGCGGGAGGCACTGCCCTGGTGGTCAACGACTGGCCGGACGACGGGAGTCGGCCCGATCCCGCGCCCGTTCTGCCACCGGAGGTGCAGCTGCTCACGCTTACCAGCCGCGCCCACGGTCGGCTGCTCCGGTGGCTGCGGCGGCAGACGCGGCCGGTCCGGGTGCTGCGGGCGCTGCGCCGAGCAGGCGTGCGGCGAGGCGAAGTGAGCTGCGTCTACATTCCGTTGAACCTGTTCAACCTCGCAACCTGGGCGACCCTGCGTGCCGTCCTGCGCGTCCCGGTGCTGGTCGACGTGCTCGAACGGCACGATCCCGGGCAGTTTCCCCGAGGGCGGCTCACGCCCTACTTCCTCCGCCACCGGTGGTCATCGCTGCTCGCCGGCCGCCTCGCCAGCCGGGTGGTCGCCGTCTCGGAGACGCTCGGCGCCCACTACGCGCGGCGCGGTCGCCCGGTCCTGGTGGTTCCGCCGCAGGTCGACTGTGCGCAGTTCACCTCGCCCGCGCCGCCGCCCCTGGCCAGCGGTCTACGGATCCTGTACGCCGGCTCACCCGGCCTGAAGGACCTCCTCGCCGTCGTGCTGCAGGGCCTGGCCAGGTTGCCCGCACCGGAACGGCAGCGGGTCCAACTGGTGGTCGCCGGCGTGTCGCGTGTGGACGCTCCCCGGTCCTCCGATTTGGATGCCGGCCTGCTCGACACCGACTCCGTCGCGTTTCTCGGTCGGGTCCCCCGGGAACGGGTGCTCGCCGAGCTGCGCCGCTCGCACTTCTCGGTCCTGGTCCGGCCGGACGCCGGGTACGCCCATGCCGGCTTCCCGTCGAAGGTGCCCGAAAGCCTCGCCGCCGGCTGCCCCGTGCTGCTCAACCACACCAGCGACCTCGCCGGGTACGTGAGCGACGGTCGGGAGGGCATCGTGCTGGACGGGCCCACCGCGGAGGATGTCCGCCGAGGGCTCCACCGGGCGCTGCAACTCGACGACTCGCAGTGGCGACGGATGAGCCAGGCGGCCCTGGCCCGCGCCCGCGACTTCGACTACCGCGCCTGGACCCCGATTGTCCGCACCTTCATCTCCGGCGTGGTCGACGCCTCGAACGCCCCCGGAAGGTCCGCCTTCGCGTCCGGTTCCTCGTCGCCCAACCGCCGGTCCGCCGGGTAGGGCGTGCGCTCATGCTCGCGGATGGTCGCCACCGGCCACCGCAACCGGATGACCCACGCCGGATTCCCGGCCACGATCGCATAGGGCGGCACCGACCGGGTCGCCACAACTCCCGCCCCGACGACGGCACCCCCGTTCGATCGTCCAGCGTGCAGCACGATCGCGCGGACGCCTATCCACATGTCTCCTCAATGGCCACCTCGGTCGTACCGCTGCTACTCGGGCTGATTGCCTACGGAGATCATGGGCCGGCCGACGATGTCGGTGCGGTGGTTCCCGCCCCTGATGGTGACCTCTGGGCCGAACATGACGTAGTCACCGATCCGGATCCGCCCCGGGGCGGCGATCAGCCTCGGCCGGCAGCCGAGGTCGCCGTTGCTGCCCAACTCGATCGTCTTCAAGGAGAACACCCAGTCCGCATCGAAGACCCCGTTGTCCCCCAGGCCGCGAAGCGCTCGGCGAGGGCCCAAGCCCGGACAGCCGCCGATTCCGCCGACCGGTCGTCCACACGAGGTCGGCCGCCGACGCCAGCCGCCGCATCACCGGGTCCGGCCGGCCTAGCCGGACCGACGGCCTCAGCGGGCGGGAACACCGTCGTGCTCCTGGATCACGGCGACGTTCTCCCGGACCGGCAGGTGTCCGCAGCCCAGCGACCTCGCGCGCGTCGTGGTCAGGTACCCGTCGGTACTGCGGATCCGGCCCCTCAGGTCGACCCCGATGGAGCTGGCGAAGTCCTCGTGGTCGCGGGCGCAGGCCCTGCAATCGGCGTTCCGCGCCGCCATACCGGCTGGTCGGTCATCCCACCGGCTGCTTCGACACCTGTGTCGCGTACCACTCCACCGTCGCGCGCACGCCCTCGGTCCACGTCACGGGCGCCACGTCGGGGAAGAGCGCGCGCAGCGCGGAGCTGTCGGCCTGCGAGTCCCGGACGTCGCCGGGCCGGGGCGCCTCGTGCACGGTGTCGAGCCGCCGGCCGAGGATCCGTTCCAGCTCGGCGATAAATTCCAGCAGCGAGATTCGCGCTCCGAAGGCGAGATTGACGACGTCGGGGCTGGAGACCTGACGCAGCACCGCGTCGACGATGACGGAGGTGACGCTTCCCACGTAGGTGAAGTCGCGGGTCTGTCTGCCGTCCCCGTGTACGCGCAGCGGCTCCCCGGCCAGCGCGGCGGAGACGAACCGCGGCACGACCGCGGCGTACGCGTGGTTGGCAGCCTGGCGGGGGCCGAAGACGTTGAAGAAGCGGAAGGGCAGCACCGCCATGCCGTAGCAGGCGGCGAAGGCGAGGGCGTACGTCTCGGTGGCGAGCTTGGAGACCGCGTACGGGCTCACCGGCACCGGCCGGAGGGTCTCCACACGGGGCAGGACCGGGTTAGCGCCGTAGACGGAGGACGAGGAAGCGACGATCACCTGGGGCACGTCGTGGCGGCGTGCCGCCTCCAGCACGCTCAGCGTGCCGGTGGCGTTGGCGTGGTGACTGCCGATCGGGTTGTCGATCGAGCGGGGTACCGAGCCGAGGGCGCCGAGGTGGACGACGCTGTCGGCGTCGGCGATCGCCTCGTCAAGCACGTCGGGGTCGAGGATGGTCCCGATGATCAGGCGGACGGGGACGTCGGCGAGATTGTCCAGCGAGCCGGTGGACAGATCATCCACCGCCACGATCTCGGTCACCTGTTGGGCGTCGGCGAGGGCACGCACGAGGTTCGAGCCGATGAAACCGGCGGCCCCGGTAACGACGATCTTCAAAGGACCTCCTCGTTGCGGCCACGCGGCGGCGGTTCGTGCAGGGCACCGGTCTCCGCCCCGGTCGTTCAACGAGAAGTTCCGTTACAGGTTATGCAAAAACGCCCACTGCTCCCTATTCGTCCCGAGTTCGCCCGGCAGACCGGGGATCTCCCGCCGGTGTGATGAGCTGGGCGCCTCCTCCGCCTCAGCCGACGATCGGCTCGGCCCGGCGCTGGGGTCGTGCGGCCACCTGGGCCCGCAGCGGAACGTGCGTCTGGTGCCACGCGACCGTGGCAGTGAGCCCCTCGGCGAGCGGTACGGCTGCCGCCTGCGGAAACAACTGGCGCATGAGATGGTTGTCCGCCTCGGAGTGCAGGATGTCTCCCGTCCGGGCCGGCGCGTACCGCCGGGCCACCGGTCGGCCGAGGATCAGTTCGAGCTCGGCCAGCACCGAGTGCAGGTCGGTCCGGGCGCCGAAGGCCAGGTTCACGGGTTGGGGCTGGTGCACGTGCCGCCGGACGGCGTCGAGGATGACCTCGCAGACCGTGTCCACGTAGGTGAAATCCCGGCTCTGGTGGCCGTCACCGTGGATGACCACCGGCTCGTCATGCAGGGCGGCGTGCACGAACTGGGGGATGACCGCCGCGTACGCGTGGTCGTGGCGCTGGCCCGGGCCGTAGACGTTGAAGAGGCGGAAGGCGAGGGTGGGCAGGCCGTAGCAGGCCTGGTACGCGGACGCGTACGCCTCGGTGGCGAGTTTGCCCGCGGCGTACGGGCTGAGCGGGCTGGTCCAGGTCAACTCGCTCTTCGGCAGCTCGGGATTGGCGCCGTAGACCGATGACGACGAGGCCAGCACGACGTGCCGGACCCCCTCCCGGCGGGCGGCCTCCAGGACGGAGAGCGTGCCGGTGGCGTTGATGCCGTGCGCGGCGATCGGCTCCCGGATCGAACCGGGCACGCTGGACATCGCGGCCAGGTGAACGACCACGTCGCGGCCTGCCATGGCACGGGACAGCCGGGCCTCGTCCAGGATGGAGCCTTCGCGCAGCTCCACGTCGAGCCCGGCCAGGTTCGACCTGCTGCCCGTGGAGAGGTCGTCGAGCACCCGGATGTCGGTGACGGCCGGGTCCGCCGAGGCGATCCGGACCAGGTTCGCGCCAATGAATCCGGCGCCCCCGGTGATCAGCAGTCGCATCCCGAACCTTCCCCTTCCGCGCATCCCCCTGTCGTCCGCGGCAGCGGGGCGGGCGCCCGTGAGGACAGCGGACCGTACGGTGCACCAGCCACCTGGAGGTCGGCGTGGATGCCGCAGCATGCCATCGGTGTACCGCCCTCCTGCCGACGAACCCTGATGTCAGCTTAGAGGGGAATCTTCGGTTTTATCCGATTCTTCCCGGCCGCGTCGGTGCGACCCCGGGCGGCCACATGATCGCCCGCCACTCGGCGCCCCCGCCCGCGTCGTCGTGCCCGGTTTACACGCCTTGTCCCCCGTCCTGTGGTGAGCTGTACCGGTGGCGGGGTATGTGTTCGGGCTGGTGCTGCATCCCACCCGGGACGTCTCCGAGGTGGTCGGGATCATCGACCGGTGGGCGGTCCGGCACGGCAAGACGCTGGCCGTCCGCGCCGAGGACCGGCACCGGGTTCCGTCGTCGGTGCAGCCGGTCCCGGGGCCGGAGCTGGCCGCCCGCTCGGATGCCTTGATCAGCATCGGCGGGGACGGCACCATGCTGGGTGCGCTGCGCGCGGCGGTGCACGACCCGAAGCCGGTGCTCGGGGTGCACCTGGGCCGGGTCGGCTTCCTGGTCGAGGTGGAGCCGCCGGACCTGCCGCGGGCGCTGGACCGCCTGGTGGCGCACGACTTCACCATCGAGTCGCACGCCTGCCTGGCCTGCGACGTCTGCGGGGACGACGTGGTGGCGTTCAACGACGTCGCCCTGGTCCGCCAGCCGGGTCTGGGCTTCGTCACCGCCAGCCTGGCCGTCGACGGCCAGGAGTACGGCTACTACCGCTGCGACGCCCTGGTGGTGAGTACGCCGACCGGCTCGACCGCGTACAGCTACGCCGCCGGCGGACCGCTGGTGTCGCCCGCCACCCAGGCGGTGGTGGTGACGCCCTCCGCGCCCATGTCGGGCATCTCCCGATCGGTGGTGTTTTCCCCCGAGGAGAGGATCCGGCTCGACCTTCGGCCCAGTTCGGCGCCGGTGGCTGTCGAGGTCGACGGCCTCGTGATCCGCGACGCCGCCACGGAGGGCGCGGTGGAGGCCCGGTACGTCCGCGACGCCGGCCTGGTCGTCCGGCTCGATCCCCGCCGCTTCCAGGAACGCAGCCAGCTCAAGCTCAGCCTGCTCGACCTGCCGCTGCTGCCCGACCAGCTCCGGGAACTGCTGCCCGAGGAGCTTCGCGAGCAGCTTAACCGACGCGAGCTGCCCCCACCCCGCTGACCAGGAACGGGCCGCCGGACGGGAACCCGCCGCTGACCGGGCGGGGCCGCCGGACGGGAGGGGGTCGCCGGGCGGGAGCACCTGCCGGGCGGGAGCAGCCCGCCCGGGCAGCCCCGACGAGCGCCGGGACCAGCGTCAGCCCTTCGACAGCACCGCGTCGACCAGGGCCTTGGCCTCCTCCTGGATCCGGGCCAGGTGCTCCGGGCCCTGGAACGACTCGGCGTAGATCTTGTAGACGTCCTCGGTGCCGGACGGCCGGGCGGCGAACCAGCCCGACTCGGTGGTCACCTTCAGCCCGCCGATCGGTGCGCCGTTGCCGGGCGCGGTGGTGAGGATGGCCGTGATTGGCTCGCCGGCCAGCTCGGTCGCGGTCACCTGCTCCGGGGAGAGCTTGCCGAGGACGGCCTTCTCCTCCCGGCTGGCCGGGGCGTCGATGCGGGCGTACGCGGGCGCACCGAAGCGCTCGGCCAGCTCGGCCCAGTGCTGGCTGGGGCTGCGCCCGGTGGTGGCGATGATCTCCGCGGCGAGCAGGCAGAGCAGAATGCCGTCCTTGTCGGTGGTCCAGGTGCTGCCGTCCCGGCGCAGGAAGGACGCGCCGGCGCTCTCCTCGCCGCCGAACCCGACCGCCCCGTCGAGCAGGCCGGGCACGAACCACTTGAAGCCGACCGGCACCTCCAGCAGCGGGCGACCCAGGTCGGCGGCGACCCGGTCGATCATGGAGGAGGAGACCAGGGTCTTGCCGACCGCCGCCGCGGGCCCCCACTGGTCCCTGGTCCGGAACAGGTGGCCGATCGCCACCGCCAGGTAGTGGTTGGGGTTCATCAGGCCACCGTCCGGGGTGACGATGCCGTGCCGGTCGGCGTCGGCGTCGTTGCCGGTGGAGACCTGGAACCGGTCGCGGGCGGCGATCAGCGAGGCCATGGCGTTCGGCGAGGAGCAGTCCATCCGGATCTTGCCGTCGCCGTCGAGGGTCATGAACCGCCAGGTCGGGTCGACGGTCGGGTTGATGACCGTCAGGTCGAGCCGGTGCCGCTCGGCGATCTCGCCCCAGTACGCCACGCTCGCCCCGCCCATCGGGTCGGCGCCGATGCGGACCCCGGCGTCGCGGATTGCGGCGATGTCCAGCACGGCCGGCAGGTCGTCGACGTACCGGGCCAGGAAGTCGTACTCCCCGGTGGTGTCGACGGCCCGGGCCCGCGCGTACGGGAGGCGCTTCACCTCCTTGAGCCCGGCGGCGAGGATGGCGTTCGCGCGGTCCTGGATCCACTTGGTGACGTCGGTGTCGGCGGGCCCGCCGTGGGTGGGGTTGTACTTGAAGCCGCCGTCATCAGGTGGGTTGTGCGACGGGGTGATCACGATGCCGTCGGCCAGGCCGGCGCTGCGCCCACGGTTGTGGGTGAGGATGGCGTGCGACAGCGCCGGGGTGGGCGTGTAGCCGTCGCGGCTGTCCAGCAGCACGGTGACCTCGTTGGCGGCGAGCACCTCCAGCGCGTTGACCGCCGCCGGGGCGGAGAGCGCGTGGGTGTCCCGGGCGAGGAACAGCGGGCCGTCCAGGCCCCGCTCCCGGCGGTAGTCGCAGAGCGCCTGGGTGACGGCGAGGATGTGGTCCTCATTGAAGGCGTTCTTCAGGCTGGACCCGCGATGGCCGGAGGTGCCGAAGGAGACCTGCTGCGCCGGGTCCGCCGGATCGGGGTGCGCGGCGTAGTAGGCGGTGACCAGCCGGGGCACGTCGACCAGGTCGGCGGGCTCGGCGGGCTGGCCGGCGCGGGGGTGGGCCACTGCGGGGTCCTCCTTGCGAGTTCGGGCGGTCAGGGCTCGACGGTCTGGCCCTTGCCGATGACCACGATGCCGTTGTCGGAGACGGTGTAGCGCTGGCGGTCCTTCTCCAGGTCGACGCCGATCTCGGCGCCCTCCGGGACGTAGACGTTCTTGTCCAGGATGGCCCTTCGGACCACCGCGTGTCGGCCGATCTCGACACCCTCCATGAGCACCGCGCCGTCCACGTGCGCCCAGGAGTGGACCTTCACCTTCGGCGAGACGATCGAGTTCTCCACCAGCGAGCCCGAGATCACCGACCCGGGCGAGATCAACGAGCCGACCGCCCGGCCGACCCGCTCCCCCCAGGCGTGCACGAACTTGGCCGGCGGGTAGGGCGGCTGGTTGCTGTAGATCGGCCAGTCGAAGTTGTAGAGGTTGAACACCGGGTGGACGTTGATCAGGTCCATGTGGGCGTCGTAGAACGAGTCGAGCGTTCCCACGTCCCGCCAGTAGCCCCGGTCCCGGTCCGTGCTACCGGGCACCTCGTTGTCCTTGAAGTCGTAGACGTTGGCCTCGCTCCGCTCGACCAGCATCGGGATGATGCTGCCGCCCATGTCGTGCTTGCTGCTCTTGTCCTCGGCGTCGTGCTCGACGGCGTCGATCAGGGCCTTCGTGGTGAAGACGTAGTTGCCCATCGAGGCGTAGATCTGGTCCGGTGCGTCGGGCAGCCCCACCGCGTCGGTGGGCTTCTCGCGGAACGCCCGGATCCGCCGGCCGTCCTCGCCGACCTCGATCACGCCGAACTGGTTCGCCGTCGACAGAGGCTGCCGGATGCCCGCCACGGTGACCGCGGCGCCAGAGGCGATGTGGTCCTCCACCATCTGCCGCGGGTCCATCCGGTAGATGTGGTCCGCGCCGAAGACGATCACGTAGTCCGGCTGCTCGTCATAGATCAGGTTGAAGCTCTGGTAGATCGCGTCGGCCGAGCCGGCGAACCACCACGGGCCACGGCGCTGCTGCGCCGGCACCGGGGTGACGTAGTTGCCGAGCATGGTCGACATGCGCCACGTCGTGGTGATGTGCCGGTCCAGCGAGTGGGACTTGTACTGGGTCAGCACGACGATCCTGAGGTAGCCGGCGTTCGCCAGGTTGGAGAGGACGAAGTCGACCATGCGGTACATCCCGCCGAAGGGGACGGCGGGCTTCGCCCGGTCGGTGGTGAGGGGCATCAGGCGCTTGCCCTCCCCGCCGGCCAGGACGATCGCGAGCACCTTGGCAGCCATGCTCAGACGCTATCGATCCTGCCCCGACTTCACCACTCGTACGGGCACAGTTCCGCGCCGGGTGCGCGGCGGGCTTCTGCACTAGGGTGCCGGTCATGACGGATTCCGCTCGGCTGCGCGTTGATCTGCTCACCCGGGAGTACCCGCCGGAGGTGTACGGCGGGGCCGGGGTGCACGTCGAGTACCTGGCGCGCGAGCTGCGCCGCCTCGCCGACGTGCGGGTGCACTGCTTCGGCGCGCCGCGCGACGAGCCGGGTGTCATTGCGTACGCCGAGCCGGCGGAACTGGCCGGCGCGAACCCGGCGCTGCGGACCATGGGCGTCGACCTGGAGATGGCGGCCGGCTGCGCCGGCACCGACGTGGTGCACAGCCACACCTGGTACGCCAACCTGGCCGGGCACACCGCGAAGCTGCTGTACGGGGTGCCGCACGTGGTCACCGCGCACAGCCTGGAGCCGCTGCGGCCGTGGAAGGCCGAGCAGCTCGGCGGCGGGTACGCCCTCTCCTCCTGGTCCGAACGCACGGCGGTGGAGGCCGCCGACGCGGTGATCGCGGTCAGCGAGGGGATGCGGCGGGACGTGCTGATGGCCTACCCCGCGGTGAACCCAGACCGGGTGCGGGTGGTCTACAACGGCATCGACACCGGGCAGTACACCCCGGAGCACGGCACCGACGTGGTGGACCGGCTCGGCATCGACCCGTCCCGCCCCAGCGTGGTCTACGTCGGGCGGATCACCCGGCAGAAGGGCCTGCCCTACCTGCTGCGGGCGGCCCGGGAGCTGCCCGCCGACACCCAGCTCGTGCTGCTCGCCGGCGCACCCGACACCCCCGACATCGCGGCCGAGGTGGAGGAACTGGTCGCCGAGCTGCAGGCCACCCGCTCCGGGGTGGTCTGGGTGGCCGCGATGCTGCCCAAGCACGAGGTGATCCAGGTGCTCACCCACGCCACGATCTTCGCCTGCCCGTCCGTGTACGAGCCGATGGGCATCGTCAACCTGGAGGCGATGGCCTGCGAGACGGCCGTGGTGGCGACCGCCACCGGCGGCATCCCCGAGGTGGTCGTCGACGGCGAGACCGGGCTGCTGGTGCCGATCGACCAGGCCTCCGACGGCAGCGGCCGGCCGCTGGATCCGGAACGGTTCGTGGCCGACCTGGCGGCCCGGCTCAACGAACTGCTGGCCGAACCGGCGCGCACCGCCGAATTCGGCCGGGCCGGGCGGCGTAGGGCGGTGGAGCACTTCTCCTGGGACACGATCGCGCGGCGGACGCTGGAGGTGTACCGGTCGGTGGGCGCCGCCGGCTGACACGCCGGTCAGGTGCCGGGCGAGATCAACGCCAGCTTCGGGAAGTACGTACGGTCGGCGAAGCGCATCGACACCTCGGCGTACACGATCGGATTGATGACCAGAGCACCGGCATCCCGGGCGGCAGCCAGGGCGGCAGCCAGGGCGTCGCCCGACCACTCCGCCCAGCGCGGGTCCTCGGTGAAGATGTCCAGCAGGACGTTGGTGTCGACCAGAGTGGTGGCCGAGTCATACGCTCGGGCGGCGACGGCCCGGACCCGCTCACTCGCCACGGAGCAGTTCCATCAACTCGTCCGTGGACATCCCCTCGGCCGCTCGGGCCCCACCGCGCCCGCGCATGTGGCGGACCAGGCGTTGCCCCCGGGTTTCGGCGCCGCTCACCCGCACGATCCGCAACGCGCCGCCCTCCTCGACGACGTCGACCTCGTCGCCCTCGTGCAGCCCGTACCGGGCGCGCAGGGCGGCAGGGATGGTCACCTGACCTTTGCTGTTCAGCTTCATCGCGCCCCCTCATGACACGTAATACAAACGGTACGTGTCAGGGCCTACCGATGGGCCCGACGGGTAAAGCACGTCTCGACCCGAGCGCGAAGCGATCTCGCGCAGTAGGTTGAACCGGTGACTGGACGGTTCCCGATCGAAGACGTCTCCCCCGTCGTCTCCTGCGGTCGCTACCCGGCCAAGGCCGTGGTGGACGAACTCGTACCGGTGTCGGCCCGCGCCTACCGCGAGGGACACGACGCGCTCGGCTGCAACGTGGTCTGGCTCGGCCCGGACGGCGCGGCCCGCCCGTTCACCCGGCTGCGGCCCGGCGAGCCCGGCCAGGACCGCTGGCACGCCACCATCCGCCCGGACGCGGTCGGCACCTGGCGATTCGCCGTCGAGGCGTTCCACGATCCGTACCTGACCTGGCAGAACGCGGTCACCAAGAAGCTCGCCGCCGGCCAGGGCCCGGCCGAGCTGGCCAACGACCTGGCCGAGGGCGCCCGGGTGCTGGAGGCGGCGCTGGAGCTGGTGCCGGCGGCCGACCGGGCGCGGGTCCGGGCGGCGGCGGCCGCGCTGCGCGCCGACGACCTGGAGCTGCGCCGGCGGGTCGGCCCGGCGCTCGACCTGGCCGCGCTGCTCTGGGACCACCCGGTCCGGGAACTGGTCACCACCGGCGAGGAATACCAGCTCTGGGTGGACCGGCCCCGGGCGCTCTACTCCGCCTGGTACGAGTTCTTCCCCCGCTCCGAGGGCGCGATCCCGGCCACCGTCGACGCGCCGGCCCAGTCAGGCACCTTCGGCACCGCCGTCGACCGGCTCCCCGGGGTCGCGGCGATGGGCTTCGACGTGCTCTACCTGCCGCCGATCCATCCGATCGGCCGGGTCAACCGCAAGGGCCGCAACAACTCGCTCACCGCCGGGCCGGACGACGTCGGCTCGCCGTGGGCGATCGGCGCCGCCGAGGGCGGCCACGACGCCATCCACCCCGACCTGGGTACGCCGGAGGACTTCCGCGCCTTCCTCGCCGCCGCCGCCGAGCAGGGCCTCGAGGTGGCGATGGACCTGGCGTTGCAGTGCGCCCCGGACCACCCGTGGGTGACCGAGCACCCGGAGTGGTTCACCACCCGGGCCGACGGCAGCATCGCGTACGCGGAGAACCCGCCGAAGAAGTACCAGGACATCTACCCGCTGAACTTCGACAACGACCCGGCGGGCATCCGGGCGGAGATCCTGCGGGTGGTGCTGCACTGGGTCGGCGAGGGGATCCGGATCTTCCGGGTCGACAACCCGCACACCAAGCCGTTCGACTTCTGGCACTGGCTGATCTGGGAGGTCAAGCAGGTCGACCCGGACGTGCTCTTCCTCGCCGAGGCGTTCACCCGCCCGGCGATCATGCACGGCCTCGGCAAGATCGGCTTCACCCAGTCGTACACGTACTTCACCTGGCGCACGACGGCGGCCGAGATGCGGGCGTACTGCGAGGAACTGGTCGCGGCGGCCGACTACATGCGACCGAACTTCTGGCCCAACACGCCGGACATCCTGCACGAGTCCCTCCAGCACGGCGGCCCGCCGATGTTCAAGATCCGGGCGGTGCTGGCCGCGCTGCTCTCCCCCTCCTGGGGCATGTACGCCGGCTTCGAACTCTTCGAACACGTCGCCCGCCCCGGCGCCGAGGAGTACCTGGACAACGAGAAGTACGAGCTGCGCCCCCGGGACTGGGCCGACGCCGAGGCGCACGGCCGCTCGCTCGCCCCGTTCATCACCACCCTCAACCGGGTACGCCGCGACAACCCCGCCCTGCACCGGCTGCGCAACCTGCGCTTCCACGACATCGACAACCCGGCGCTGCTCTGCTGGTCCAAGCACGACCCGGACACCGGCAACACCGTGCTGGTGATCTGCTCGTTCGACTCCCGCGCCGTGCAGTGGGGCAACACCACCCTGGACATGCCGGCGCTCGGCCTCGACTGGCACGACCGGTTCACCGTCCACGACGAGCTGACCGGGGTCAGCTACGACTGGGGGCAGCGCAACGCCGTCCGGCTCGACCCGTACCTGCAACCCGCGCACGTCTTCACCGTGCGGCGCACCGCCGCGCCGGCCGCACCGGACCCGGCGAACCCGGCGGCGCCCGACCTGACCGTCGAGGACGTGCCCGCCGACCTGTCCGGCGGCACCGCCCCGACCGCACCGGCCGTGGAGGACGAGGAAAGATGGAGCAGCTGATCTCCGGTCAGGAGTACGACCCGCACGCCGTGCTCGGCGCGCATCCGGCAGCCGGGCGCACCACCATCCGAACCCTGCGGCGCGGCGCGACCGACGTGGCCGTGCTGGTCGACGACGAACGGCACACGATGCAGCGGGTGCACGACGTCGGCGTCTTCGAGGCCGTGCTGCCCGGCGAGGTGCTCGACTACCGGGTCGAGGTCGACGGCACGGTGCACGACGACCCGTACCGCCACCCGCCCACGCTGGGCGAGCTGGACCTGCACCTCATCGGCGAGGGGCGGCACGAGCGGCTCTGGGAGGCGCTCGGCGCCCGGGTGTTCGATGAGGGCGTGGCGTTCACCGTCTGGGCCCCGAACGCCCGCGGGGTGCGGGTGGTCGGTGACTTCACCGGCTGGGCGCCGGACGACGGCTGGCCCATGCGTTCGCTCGGCGCCAGCGGGGTGTGGGAGATCTTCGTGCCGGGCGTGCCGGTCGGCGCCCGCTACAAGTACCGGGTCCTCGGTGCCGACGGGCACTGGCGGGACAAGGCCGACCCGCTGGCCGCGCGCACCGAGGTGCCGCCGGCCACCGCCTCGGTGGTGCACCACTCCACGTACGAGTGGGGCGACGCGGCCTGGCTGGAGCGGCGGGCGAAGCGGCGGCCGCACCAGGAGCCGATGAGCGTGTACGAGGTGCACCTCGGCTCCTGGCGGCCCGGCCTCGGCTACCGCGACCTCGCCGAGCAGCTCACCGAGTACGTGACCAACATGGGCTTCACCCACGTGGAGTTCCTGCCGGTGATGGAGCACCCGTTCGGCGGCTCCTGGGGCTACCAGGTCACCGGCTACTACGCGCCCACCGCCCGGTTCGGCGACCCGGACGACTTCCGCTACCTGGTGGACCGGCTGCACCAGGCCGGCATCGGCGTGCTGCTCGACTGGGTGCCGGCGCACTTCCCGCGCGACGAGTGGGCCCTGGCCCGGTTCGACGGCACCCCACTGTACGAGCACCCCGACCCGCGCCGCGGCGAGCACCCCGACTGGGGCACGTACGTCTTCGACTTCGGCCGCCGGGAGGTGCGCAACTTCCTGGTGGCGAACGCGCTCTACTGGTGCGAGCAGTTCCACGCCGACGGGCTGCGGGTCGACGCGGTCGCCTCGATGCTCTACCTGGACTACTCGCGGCAGGAGGGCCAGTGGGTGCCCAACGTGCACGGCGGCCGAGAGAACCTGGAGGCCATCGCGTTCCTGCAGGAGGCCAACGCCACCGTCTCCAAGCACCACCCGGGGGCGGTGATGGTCGCCGAGGAGTCCACCGCCTGGCCGGGTGTCACCCGCCCGACGGGTGAGGGCGGGCTGGGCTTCGGCTTCAAGTGGAACATGGGCTGGATGCACGACACCCTGCTCTACGCCTCGAAGGACCCGATCTACCGGCAGCACCACCACCATCAGCTCACCTTCTCCCTGGCGTACGCGTGGAGCGAGAACTACGTGCTGCCGATCAGCCACGACGAGGTGGTGCACGGCAAGGGTTCGCTGGCCGGCAAGATGCCCGGCGACACCTGGCAGCAGCTGGCCAACGTCCGGGCACTGCTGGCGTACATGTGGGCGCACCCTGGCAAGCAGTTGCTCTTCATGGGCTGCGAGCTGGCCGACGACCGGGAGTGGAGCGAGGAGCGCGGCCTCGACTGGTACCTGCTGCACGACCCGGCGCGGGCCGGCGTGCAGCGCCTGGTCGGCGATCTGAACCGTGTCTACCGGGCCACCCCGGCGCTGTGGGCGCAGGACACCGACCCGGCCGGCTTCCGCTGGATCGCCGGGGACGACGTCGCCAACAACACCGTCTCGTTCGTGCGGATCGCCCCGGACGGCGCCACCCTGGTCTGCGTGGCGAACTTCTCCGCCCGACCGTTGGAGGGCTACCGGATCGGCCTGCCGGCCAGCGGCGCCTGGACCGAGGTGATCAACACGGACGCCCAAAACTACGGCGGGTCGGGCGTGGGCAACCTGGGCGCGGTGCACGCGGAGAGCGTCCCCTGGCACGGGCTGGCGGCGTCCGCGACGCTGCGGGTGCCGCCGCTGGGCGCCCTCTGGCTCCGCCGCGACTGACCCGGTCTGTCGGGTTAACACCGCCAGGTCGGCGATCTGGCGGTGTCCGGCACCCTTCGACACCGCCACATCCGCGGAACTGGCGTCGATCCGCGAGCGCCACGGCGGGCGCCGGTCAGACCAGGCCCGCCTCCCGCAGCAGCTTCCAGAGGCCGGCGCCGTCCGGCGCGGCGAGCCACTTCTGCCCGACCGGGCCGGCGGACGGGCGGCCGGGCGGGGCGGGCAGGCTACCGGCCAGCACCGACTGGGTGGGCGACAGCCGGCGGATCGCCACCCCGGCCACGTTGTCCGGGTGCGCGGCGGCGAACTCGCGGTAGATCTCCTGGTCGTGCTGCCCGTCGTCGCCGATCAGCAGCCACCGGAGGTCCGGGAACTCCCGGGCCAGCCGGGCCAGGGTGGCCCGCTTGTACTCCTTGCCGCTGCGGAACCACCGGTCGGCCGTCGGCCCCCAGTCGGTGAGCAGCAGCGGCCCCGCCGGGTAGAGGTGCCGGGAGAGGAACCGGGTGAGCGTCGGCGCGACGTTCCAGGCGCCCGTGGACAGGTAGAAGACGGGGGCGCCGGGGTGGGCGGTGACCAGCCGCTCGTAGAGCACCGCCATGCCGGGCACGGCGGCCCGGGCGTGCTCGTCGAGGACGAAGGTGTTCCAGGCGGCGAGCAGCGGTCGGGGCAGCGCGGTGACCATGACCGTGTCGTCGATGTCGGAGAGGATGCCGAACCGGACGTTCGGGTCGAGCACGCGGACCAGGGCCTCGACCGGCTCGGCGTCGGGGACGCTGAGGCGTACGCTGCCCCAGCCGGGGGTGAAGTCGGCCTCGATGACGGTGTCGACGAAGCCGCTGCGGTCCGCCGTCGTCTCGTGGCGTATGTCGCCGGCCTCGATGGTCACCGTGGCGTGCTTGGCGGGCAGGGTGGCGAAGCTGCGCCAGCCGCGGACCTTCTCCGGTCGGGCCCGCTGGCGGACGTCCGGGCGGCCGAGCAGCACCCGGCAGAGCACCCGCGCCCAGCCCGGGGCACCGTACCCGGCGTACGCGATGATGTTGACCTTCCAACCCGTGCGCCGCAGCCGGCGCTCGACCAGGCCGTGGACGGCGTCCTCGATCCGTGCGGCCCGGTGCAGCCGTGGTACGGCGAGTTCTCCGGCAGGTGTGGCGGGCACGCTGTCACCCTGCCACACGCGGGCGACGGCGGCCACGCGACTGCGGCCGGCTCCGACTCCGCCGATCCGCCCCGCCGCGGGGCGGCACCGTGAAAAACTGCGGTCGGGACGACGACGGGGGCGTTGGTCGTGTCGACAGCTGTGCAGCACCGCGGGTGGTGGCACCCCACGCTCGACCGACCGGCGCTCGTCGCCCTGCTGCTCGGGGCGGCCGGGGTCGGCTACCGGCTGGTCCTGACGCTGCTGACCCTGCCCGGCTCGAACAGCGACGAGGCGACGTTCGGCCTCGCCGCCCTGCACATCGCGGCCGGGCGCGAGCGGCCGGTCTTCCTGTACGGCCAGCACTACATGGGCGTGCTGGAGTCCTACCTGGCGGCCCCGTTGGTCGGCTGGGCCGGGCCGAGTTGGCCGGTGCTGCGGCTGCCACTGCTGGTGCTCTACGCGGTCTTCCTCTGGCTGGCGTACCGGCTGACCCGCCGTCTCTACTCCCCCTGGCTGGCCACCTTCGTGGTGGGGCTGCTGGCGCTCGGTTCGGAGCGGGTGGTCCGGGACCAGCTCACCGTGGTGGGCGGCCGGCCGGAGGTGAAGCCGGCGGTGCTGGCGATGCTGCTGATCGCGGTGGCTCTCGGCGAACGCCGGGTGCGGCACCGCTGGCTGGCCACCGGCGTGTTCGGCCTGCTCGCCGGGCTGGCGCTCTGGTCGGACTGGCTGATCGTGCCCTATCTGGCGGTGGCCGGGATCGTGCTGCTCTGGGCGGCGCCCCGGGACCTGATCGGCTGGCCCGGTGTGCTGCTGATCGCCGGCTTCGTGGTCGGGGTCGCCCCGATGATCAAGGACAATCTCGATGCCCCGCCCGGGCAGGACTCGCTGTCGGTGTTCCGGCAGATCAGCACGAAGGCGGGCGCGGCGCCGTCCTGGTCGGACCGGGTGCACGGCGGCCTGCTGGAGGGGGTGCCGCTGGCCGGCGGGCTCTGCCGGGCGGCCGGCTGTGCCCGGTGGCAGGAGTGGTTCGGGCTGCTCTACCCGGTGCTGCTGGTGGCCGCCGCCGTGCTGGGGCTGGTCGCCCTCCGGCGGGCCGCCGACGCCGCCGGACGGGTCCGGGCGGTCGCGCATCTCGCCCTGGTCGTCGGGGCCGTGCTGACCCTGCTCGGCTACGTGCGCAGCCCGCTCGCCGCGACCGATCCGCTGGGCAACGCCCGCTACCTGTCGGTGCTGCAGATCTCGCTGCCGGCGGTGCTGTGGCCGCTCTGGCTGGCCGCCGCGCGAGCCTGGCGGGGCACGGCGGGCGTGGCGGCCCGGGTCGGTGGGGCGGTGGCCGGTCTGGTGCTGGCCGCGGTGGCCGCGGCGACGGTGGCGGCCACCGTGGCGTTCGTCGCGGACGCCCCGTCGGTGCGGGCCGAGGAGCGGCAGACCCGCGAGCTGGCCGACGCGGTCCGTGGGGCCGGGCTGCACGAGGTGTACGGGGACTACTGGACCTGCAACCGGCTGATCTTCAACACCGGCGAGGCGGTGGTCTGCGGGGTGCTCGACGGCAACCTGACCCCGGGGCAGAACCGCTACCCGGCGTACTGGCGGCAGGTGGGGCGGGCGGCCCGGCCCGGGTACGTGCTCAAGGCCGGGTCGTCGGCGGAGCGCACGCTGCGCTGGTGGCTCGGCGACGGGGCCGACGCCGCCGTGGTCGCCGAGGTCGGCGGCTATCGCGTGTACCACCCGGAGAGCGCCGTGCGGCCCTGGCGCTGAGGTTGGGTCGTACGCTGAGCCGATGCTCATCCTGCTGCCCCCGTCCGAGGGGAAGGCCGAGGCCGGCACCGGTCGTCGGCTGGACCTGTCCCGGCTCTCGCTGCCGGAGCTGACCCCGGCCCGGGAGGAGGTGCTGGCCGCGCTCGTCGCGCTCTGCGCCGGGCCGGACGAGGCGGCGGCCCGGGCCGCGCTGGGCCTCAGCGAGGGGCAGGGCGGCGAACTGCGCCGCAACGCCCGGCTGCGCGTGGCGGCGACCGCGCCGGCCGACCGGATCTACACCGGGGTGCTCTACGAGGCGCTCGACCTGGCCTCGCTGCCGCCCGCCGGGGCCCGGCTGGCCCGCCGCTCGGTGCTGGTCAGCTCCGGCCTGTGGGGCGCGGTGCGCCTCACCGACCGGATCCCGCCGTACCGCTGCCCGGTGGGGGCGAAGCTGCCGGGGATCGGCGCGCTGTCGGCGTACTGGCGGCGGGCGCTGGTCCCGGCGATGGCGGCGGCGGCCGGCCGGGGGCCGGTGCTGGACCTGCGTTCCGGCGCGTACGCGGCCACCTGGGCGCCGCGCGGGGAGGTCGCGGAGCGCACGGTGACGGTGCGGGTGCTGCACGAGCGTGCGTCGACGCCGGTGCCGACCCGGTCGGTGGTGAGCCACTTCAACAAGGCCACCAAGGGCCGCCTGGTCCGCGACCTGCTCACGGCCGGCGTCCGGCCGCGTACCACCGCCGCCCTGGTGGGAGCGCTGCGGGACCTGAAGTACACGGTCGAGGAGCAGCCCGCGCCCGCCGGCCGGCCACGCCAGGTTGACGTCGTCGTGACGGAGTTGTAGCCGCAATTTTTCCTCAAGGCTCGGGCGCAGCGGTTTCGTCGTGCCGGCCAGGGGGCCACGGTAAGGGAACCCCACGCCGACAAGGAGTTCCTGCCATGGCCTCCGACTCCACGCTGCTCGACCGGCCACACCGGTCGCTGCCGCTCCCACCGCTGGACTGGCTGACCCTGGCCGACGCGTTCGAGGTCGCCTGCCTGATGCGCTGCACCCCACCCCCGGCCACCGACGGCCGCCGGGTCGACACCGGCACGTACCGGGGCGGGGTCGCCGAGTTCAACCACGAGGCCGCGGCGCACCGGATGCGGCAGCTGCTCGGCCGCCTGGACGTACCGGTGGAGCACGAGCTGACCACCGGCGGCCTGCGCCGCCGCTACGAGCTGCACCGGTTGTCCGTGCCCCGGGAGCACTGGTCGGCGTACGCGATCCTGCTGGAGACCGGCTGGCGGCAGGGCCGCCGGGAGCTGCTCGGGGGGCCCGTCCCCGGCGCCTCCCCGGCCCGGCGGGTGTGGCGGCCCCGGTTGGCCGCGGCGGCCTGGCGCGCGGCGCTGCTGGCCGGCGGGCGGCACGTCCGCCGGCATTGTCTCGGCGTCCGGCTGACCGACCGGGACCTGGCCGCGGTCCTGGTCCGCAGCGCGGCGCTGCTGGACGTCCCGGCGGTGCTCCGGCCCGGCGGCGGCTGCTTCCTGGTGAGCGTGCCCAACGGCCCGCACCGCGCGCGGATCGTGGACAGCGCCACCCTCGCCCCGGCGCAGGCCTGCTGAGCCGTCCGCCCGGCCCGGCCGCCGCGCGGCGCCGCCGGGCCGAGCCGTCCGCACCGCGCCGGGCGGGACCACCGGCGCCGCGTCCGGGCTTGCGCGGCGGCGGGTGCACAGCGCAGAGTGCAGCGCGTGAGCCGACGCTGGTCTGTGCGCGGCCGGCGGCCGACCTCGGCGCCGGCGGCCCTGGTGCTGCTGCTGGTGTCGACCCTCGGCGGGCTCGCCGGCTGCCGGGACGCGCCGACCCCGGCCGTGCGGATCCGGATCGCCACGGGCAGCCCGACCGCCGTCTACCACGCCTTCGGCCAGTCGCTGGCCGCCATCCTCAACCGGGAGCTGCCCGGGGTGCAGGCCAGCGTGGTGGTCACCGCGGCGTCCGCGCAGAACGTCCGGCTGGTCGGCTCTGGGGAGGCGGAGCTGGGCTTCACCCAGGCCGACGTGCTGCCACCCCGGTCCCCGGACCACCCCGCCGTGCTCGCCGTGGCCCGGGTCTACGACGACCTGCTGCACCTGGTCACCACCGCCGGCGGCCCGGTACGCACGCTCGCCGACCTGCGCGGGCGGCGGGTGTCGGTGGGCGCCTACGGCTCCGGCACCGAGGTCACCGCCATTCGCCTGCTGGAGGTGGCGCAGCTCGGCGGCGACCAGGTCTGGCAGGAGCACCTGGGCCTGGACGACTCGCTGGCGGCGCTACGGGCCGGCCGGATCGACGCGTTCTTCTTCTCCGGCGGCCTGCCGGTACGCGGCGTCGCGGACCTGGCCGAAAGCACCGCGATCCGGCTGGTCGACCTGGGTGAGTGGACCGAGCCGCTGCGCCGCCGGTACGGGCAGGTGTACGTGACCCGGGACGTTCCCCGCTCGGTGTACGGCGTGGACCCGATCAGCACGGTGGCCAACCCGAACTATCTGATCGTCCGCGCCGACCTACCGGAGGCGTTGGTGCGGGAGCTGACCCGGCTGCTGATGGACCGCCGGGAGGAGTTGGCCGCGGCCCATCCGGCGGCCGGCCGGATGAGTCCCCGGTCCGCGATCGTCACCACCCCGCTCCCGTTGCATCCGGGGGCGGCGGGCTGGTACCGGTCGACCAAACCCTGACCCCAACCCGGGGATCCGCGGCGCGGGCTCAGCCGGCGGCGGAGCCGACCCGCTCGGCCGGGCCGGTGTCGTCCGCGCCGTCGCCGCTCGCCGGGCCCGTGACGGGGTCCTCCGGGCTCGGGAACCACAGCTCGGCGACCAGCCCCCGAGGCCGGCCCTGGCGCATCGTTAACCGGCCGTCGGAGGCGTCGACCAGCACCGCCACGATGGCCAGCCCCAGCCCGGCCCCGTCCACGTTCTGCACGTCGGGCGCCCGCCAGAACCGCTCGGTGGCCTGGTCGAGCTGGCTGGCCGTCATGCCCGGGCCGGTGTCCCGCACCTGCAGCGCGATTCCGCCGTCGGCGGGGCGTACCGCCACGGTCACCTCCGCCCCGGTACCGCTGAACTTGACCGCGTTGTCGATCAGCGCGTCGAGCGCCTGGTCGATCGCGGTCGGCACGGTCCGGGCGTACGCGGGCGCCGCGGCCGCGTCCAGCCGGAGGGTGACCGACCGGTGCCGGGCCAGCGGCAGCCAGGCCGCCACCCGGGAGGCCGCGACCTCGGCGGCGTCCACGGTGACCCGCTGGTTCTCCTCCCGTTCGGCCCGGGCCAGGGTGAGCAGGGCGTCGAGCAGGGTGGCCAGCCGGTCGGTCTCCTCCAGCGCCAGCCGGTGCTCGGCGCGGCCGTCGTCGTCGGTCAGGCTCGGTCCCAGCTCCTCCACCCGCAGCCGCAGCGCGGTCAGCGGGTTGCGCAGCTGGTGGCTGGCGTGCGCCACGAACGCCCGCTGCCGGTCCATCACGTCGGAAACCGCGTCGGCCATGTTGTTGAAGCTCGCCGCCAGCCGGCGCAGCTCGGGCGGACCGAGCCGGGGGCGTACCCGGGCGGTGCGATCGCCCTCGGCGATCTCGTGGGTCACCGCGTCCAGCTCGGTGACCGGACGCAGCACCCAGCCGGCCAGCCCGAACGCGGTGGAGATGCAGGCCAGCACCACGAGCAGGCCGATCGCGGTGAGCAGCACCCACCAGGAGGCCACGGTACGTCGGACCTTGCCGGCCGGGGTCGCGGTGACCACCGCGCCGAGCACCTCGCCGCCGTCGGTGACCGGGACCGCCACCACGACCGGTTCGTCCACCCAGGGCCACACCGAGTCGGGCCCGCTGAACTGCTGGCCCGCCAGCGCGGTGTCCAGGGCGACGGCGGTGCCCGGGCCGGGCTCCCAGCTCACCGAGGCGGTCACGGTACCGCCCTCCCGGTCGACCAGTGCGGCCGCGATGCCGTACAGGTCGTCGTAGGCGGCCAGCTCGCTGTCGAGCGGGCCGGGCCCGCCGCCGCGCAGCGCCGGGCCGCCCAGCGAGGCGAACCGGGTGGCGTCGGCGAGCCGGTCGGCGCGGACCCGGTCGGTCTCCCGGGTGGCCAGGGTGACCGCCAGCGGCGTCTCCAGGGCCAGCAGGACCAGCACCATCAGCAGCAGATAGCTGATCACCAGCCGGCGGCGCACCCCGGCCCCCTCACTCGCCGCGGAGCCGGTAGCCGACCCCGCGTACGGTCTCCACCAGCTTCGGGTCGCCGAGCTTGCCTCGCAGCGAGCCGACGTGCACCTCGACCGTGTGCCGGTCCGCCCAGGTGGTGCCCCAGACGTCGAGCAGGATCCGGTCCCGCGGCACGGCCACGCCGGGCTGCCGGGCCAGGGAGAGCAGGATGTCGAACTCCTTGCGGGTGAGCGCCACCGCTCGGCCGGCCACGCTGACCGTCCGGCCGCCCACGTCGATGCGGACCGCGCCCGCCTCGATCAGGTTGCGCTCCGGCACGGTGTGCGCCGCCCGCCGCAGCACCGCCTCGATGCGCGCCTGGAGCTCCACCATCGAGAACGGCTTGACCACGTAGTCGTCGGCGCCCAGCCGGAGGCCGAGCACCCGGTCGCGTTCCTCGCCCCGGGCGGTCACCGCGATGATGCCGAGCTGGCTGCTGCGCCGGCGCAGCTCCCGGCACAGGTCGGTGCCGTCGCCGTCGGGCAGGGTCAGGTCGAGCAGCACCAGATCGCAGGGGGCGGCGGAGAGGGCGGCTTCCACGGTGGCGGCGTGCTCCACCTCGTAGCCCCGCCGGATCAGCGCGGAGGACAGGGCGCCGGCCACCCGACGATCGTCCTCGACCAGGAGGATCCGCACCCGTGCCTCCGTTCCCTCTACCTGCTGCCCACGCATCGTGGCAGACGTGCGCGCGCGACGGGAGCCCCAGGCACGTCGTGGGTCCGGCGGGCCGGGCCGGTGGGCTATGGTTCTGCCTTGTGTCCGCTCCCGCCCCCGCGCACGACGAGCCGGCGTTCGCTCCCGACGTTGACGCCCCCACCGCCCTTCGGCAACGTCCCGGGGACCCGGGATCCCGCGCCGACGCGGAGGGCCGGTCGGATGCCGCGGCCGAGGAACGTCCGGGACGGCCCTGGCACCGGCACCCGGCGGTGGCGCCGGTCGCGCTCTACGCCCTGCTGCGGCTCAGCGGGCTGGTCGTCCTCGGGTTCCTCGCCCACCGGTCCGGCGCGGACTTCTGGTCGCTGCTGCACAGCCGGTTCGACGGCATCTGGTACGTGGGGATCGCCGACGACGGATACGACACCGGGATGGTCGGCAACCACCCGAAGTCCCACAGCACGCTGCCGAACCTGCCGTTCTTCCCGCTCTACCCGGGGCTGATCGCGGCGGTCGCCGCCGTCACCCCGTTCTCCACCCAGGTCGCCGCGCTGATCGTCTCCTGGGCGGCCGGCCTGGCCGCCGCGTGGGGCATCTACGCCCTCGGCGCGCACCTCAGCTCGCGCAAGGCGGGCCTGATCCTGGTGGCCCTCTGGGCGGTCCTGCCGCACGCCGTCGTGCAGAACATGGCCTACACGGAGACGGTGTTCACCGCGCTCGTCGCGTGGACGCTCTACGCGCTGCTGCGCCGGCAGTGGCTGACCGCCGGCCTGCTCTGCCTGGTCGCCGGCCTCTCCCGGCCGACCGCCACGACCCTGATCGCGGCGGTCGGGGTGGCCGCACTGGTGGCGATCGTCCGCCGCCAGGACGGCTGGCGGCCGTGGGTGGCGGCGCTGCTCGCCCCACTCGGCTACCTGGGTTACCTGGCCTGGATCGGGCACCGCCTCGGCCGGGTCGACGCCTACTTCGAGATGCAGGAGAAGTACTGGCGGATCGGCTTCGACGGCGGCGTCTCGACGGCCAGGACGCTGAAGAAGGTGCTGGTCGAGCCGGCCTCGCTGCCCATGTACGTGTCCACCCTGCTGCTGGGTGTCGCGGTGGTGCTGATCGCGCTGCTCGTGCTGCACCGCTACCCGCTGCCCCTGGTGGTCTACTCGGTCACGTTCTTCCTGCTCAGCATCGGCACGGAGAACTACTACTGGGCGAAGGGTCGCTACCTGGTGCCCGCCGTCACGCTGCTCCTGCCGGTCGCCGTGGGGCTGGCGAAGGCGCGGCGGAGCACCATGCTGGCCGTGTTCGCGTTTCTCGTGGTCGTCTCCGCGGCTTACGGCGTCTACCTGAGCCTGATCTGGAAGTGGTCGCCCTGACCGCTGGCGCTTCGTCGGGTGCCGCCGCCCGCAGTCGCTGACGGACCACCGGGCGCCGACGTGCTGTCGGCGTTGCTCGACTGCGGGCTCGGTATGCTACGCCGAGCCCGATCACCGGCCGGCCGACGTCGCCGCCGGGTGTCGGCTGGTCCCGGCCCGCGCGGTCGCCTCGGTCCCCCGGGCGCGGTCCGACGCACGGCTCCGATGGCGCGACGGCGCGCCCTGCGACGATGCGAGTTGAAGGATGACTGACACCAACGACCGTTCCCCGTCCGTGTTCGTCCACCCGACCGCCGAGGTGGAGGACGGTGCCCAGGTCGGCGACGGCACCAAGGTCTGGCACCTGGCCCACATCCGGTCGAGCGCCCAGGTCGGTGCCGGTTGCGTGATCGGGCGCAACGTGTACGTCGACGCGAACGTCACCGTCGGCGACCGCGTCAAGATCCAGAACAACGTCTCGGTCTACCAGGGCGTCACCATCGAGGACGAGGTCTTCGTCGGCCCGTCCGCGGTGTTCACCAACGACTTCCGCCCGCGCGCCCAGAACCCGGACTGGACGATCACCCCGACCCTGGTCCGCCGGGGCGCCTCTATCGGCGCCAACGCCACCCTGGTCTGCGGCATCGAGGTCGGCGAGTACGCCATGATCGCCGCCGGTTCCGTGGTCACCAAGGACGTCAAGCCGTACCAGCTGGTGGTCGGCAACCCGGCGCGCCCGAAGGGCTGGGTCGACGAGAAGGGCGACGTCGTCTCCCGGGACGTCGACACCCCCCCGGCGCAGCACTGACGGCAGCGGTGGCCGGCCCGGGAACCCCCGAGCCGGCCACCGGCCCCACCGCTACTCGAAGCCGTGCAGCGAGGTGGTGACGACGAGATCGGGGTGCCGGCGGGCGAGCTGCCAACCGACCGTCACCCCGTAGGTGCCCGCCACCACGACCCGGCGGGTGCGGGTCAGGTCCAGCTTGGGCAGCACGTCGCGTCGAACGACGCGCCACATGATTCTCGGCCGCACGATCCGGTAACCCCGCTCGAAGCCGGAGTCGTGCACCAGCCTCGCCAGCTTCCGGTGTGCTCGCTGTGCGTTCAGGACGCCGAGTTCGGGCCAGATGGACTCGTGCCGGCGGGTGCGGTTCCGGACCGCGGACAGCACCTTGCCGGGCACCCGGTAGACGATCGCCTGCTCGACGCGGAGCATCGGGCGGCAAGACTCTGCCACGTCGATCGGGTGGACACGCAGCCGGGGGTCCCGCGCCGCCTCCCGCCACAGGTTCGCGTCGTGGGTGATGACGTCGACGCCGAAGCCCGCCGCGGCGGCGCGCAGTGCGAAGTCTCGGGCCGGGTAGAACCGGGGCGCGTTGATCGCGACGAGGACGATCCGTTCCGCCGCGACCGTCGCCGGGGCGGCAGTCGCAGCCGGTTCGGGACCGGCCGCCGCCAGGCCACCCGGGCGAGCCGGGGCCGTCACGGGGGCCCAATCCGGGACCTGTTCGCCGGTCAACTGTGGCAGTACGGCCGGCGCCCCGTACCGCGCCTGGAGCGCCGCCCGGGCGGCGCTCACGTCGGCCCTGCCGAGGTGCGCGCCCAGGCGGCGGTAGCCGTCCACCATCCCCGAGGCGTCCTGTGCCGTCTCGACCAGCGTCCCGGCCACTTCGGACAGCACGGCCAGCGTGGGCTCGGTGGGCGCCTCAACGGCCGCCAGCACGGGTGTGCCGGTGGCGACGGCCTCGACCAGGAGTTCGCCGAGCCCCTCCGGCTGGCCGGCGTGCAGCAGGAGGTCATGCCCGTGCAGCAGGTCGGCAAAAGCGGTGTGCGGCACCGGGGGTACGAAGGTGACGCGGTCGCGTAGCTTGAGCTCCTTGATGCGGTCCGTCACCCGGCGCCCCGTCGTGGCGGCGTCGACGAGGATCAGCGTCACCCCCGGATCCGCCGCGGCGACCTCGGCGAACGCCTCCAGGGCCACCGAGAGGCCTCGCCGCTGAAGGAGCGGCCCGACGTGCAGCCAGCGGCGCAACTCCGCCGGCGGCGTGGACCGCGCGGGCAGGACGTCGAAGTCGACGATCTTCGGCACGACCCGGAGCTTGTCCAGGTGCGCGGGGAAGTTCGCGCCGAGGAGCTCGGACAGGAACGGGCTGGTGCAGACCACCTCGTCGGCCCGCTCCAGCACCCTCTCGTAGCGTTCCCGCGTCGCCGGCTGGGCCAGCATCTGCGCCAGCAGCGGCGAGGACTCGATCACCACGACGCGGGCGTCGGGCCGGGCCAGGGCGGTCGCCACCACTCCGCCGAACATGCCGCCGTGCGCGTGCACCACCGGCGCCTCGATCCGGCCGGTGGGCAGCGCGGCGCGCACCGCGTCGAGGTGCGCGTCGGCCCGGGCGACGAACTCCCGGGGCCGGGCCAGCAGGGGTACGGCCATCCGGGTCAGTTCGGCCTCGGGTTCGTCGAGCACCGCCGCGGCATCGACGAGCCGGGCCAGCCGCTCCAGCGTCACGGTGACCAGCGGCGCCGCCGACGAGGAGGAGGACGTCGGCCACTCCTCCGTGTGCAGCACGGACACCCGGTCGTACCGCTGCCCAAGCGCGGCCACCGCGGCGCGGACGAACGTGCCGGCGAGCGGATCCGCCGGTGACGGATACCAGGGAGTGACGACGGCGAGGTCGGCAGCAGCCGGCCGGCGCGCCTCGTCCACGACCGGCTCGAACCGGACCGGCAGGTCCCGCCGGCGGCGGCGCGCCGCGTACGCCACCGGCACGGCCTCCGGATCGCCGGCGATCAGGAGATCGACTCCGGCCAGCAGACCGCGCTGGCCCAGCACGAGGCGGCGGGCGGCATGCACCGCCTGCCGGGGGTCCCGGGGGACCCGATGCACGGTGGCGGCGGCGGGCAGGTCGACGCCGGTCCACTCCGGCACGTCGGCCACGACGGCCAGCACCTGGAGCCCCTGGTCGACCAGCCGGGTGAGGTGAGCGGCGGCGGCACTCACGCGGGTGCTACCGAGCGCCAGGTAGACGACGTTGTGATCGGCAGTCGTCACCGGGATCCCTCCGTGAGCCGGCGCAGCCGTGCCTCCCAGGGACCGAGCGTGGCCGCCCGGGTGTAGGTGTGCGCATGCCGAAGCGCGGCCTCATGGGTGTCCCGGTCGACGTCCCGGGCGGCCTTCGCAGCTGCCACGAACGAGTGGGCGACGCAGTCGGCGTCGAGCCGTGGACCGGCGAACCAGAGCGGATAGCCCTCCAGCACCTCGACCGCCGCGATCTCCGGCTCGTGCACCGACACGATCGGCTTGCCGGAAGCCATGTACTCGAAAACCTTTCCGGAGGTGACGTAGCGGGCGCCGGGCACACAGAAGACCAGGCCGTCGGTCTGCGCGTACACCCCGGCCGCCTCGGCCTTGCCGAAGGCGCCTCGGTAGCGCACGCCCATGTCCTCCTCCTCGGCGATCCGCTGCCGCAGGGGCGGTGCGTTGTCGGGGAAGAATCCCAGGTGGCCGTGGATGTCCAGCTCGGCATCGGCGAGCAGCGGATGCTGCCGGGCCTGCCGCCACCCGGCGAAGAGCACGTCGAGGGGGAGGTACGAGGTCACGGTGCCGACATAGGCGAACCGCAGCGGCCTGTTCGGGTCCGGCACGGTGTGCTCCGGCCGGCCGAGGATCTCCGGCTCCCAGCCGTTCGGCACCACCTGCATCCGGTCCGCCGCGAACGGGTAGCGCTCGGCGTGCCAGCGCCGCATCCCGTCGTTGACGAAGACGATCTCGGCCGCGTCCCGCAGGATCCGGGCCTCCCACCGCATCGCCTTGCCGCCCTCGGGCACCGAGAGCTCCTCGGTGAACTGGTTGAAGGTCCAGGCATCCCGGTAGTCGACCACGTAGGGCACCCGGAATGCGCGGCCGAGCAGCCGGGCCGCGGCGAACGAGACGAACGGGTTGCCGGTCGCCAGGACAAGGTCGAACCGCTGCTCGCTGTGCAGCCGCCGCGCGGCCCGGAAGACGCCGGGCACCCAGCCGAGATACGGCTCGGGGAAGATGGCCTTCTGCAGCGTCGCGTGCAGCCGGTCGGAGAGCATCGGGAAATTCGCCCGCAGCCGGCCGAACTTGCGCAGGTCGGTCTCCCAGTGGCGCATGTTCATCGCGGGGCGCTCGACGCGTACCCGCGGGTCGACCGTCGCCTCCAGCGTCTCGTCGCTAGCGTCGGACAGATAGTGGGTGAAGAATTCCCTCGGTGCCGTCAGCACCGTCACATCCCAGCCGGCCTGGGCCAGGTGGTTGGCGGTGGCGCGGGCGCGGAACACGCCGCTGGCCCGGCTGGGCGGGAAGTAGAAGGACAGGTAGAGAATCCGGGGGCGCGTTTCCGTCGCACCGGTTGCCGCGTCGATGGCGCTGCCACTCCTCGTCTGGCCCCGACTCACCGGACCTCCCGCGCTGGCCGCGGTGGCACCGCGACCGGCCCCGGAGGTCCGGGCGTTCGGGTTCGGATCAGGTCCCATGGAGTTGACCCGGGCGGGATGGACCCGCCCGGGATCAGATCATCCGCCGATGACGACGCGGCGAACGCCGGGCCAACGGGTCGGGTCGGTCACCCGGCGCCCGTCCACCAGCACGGTCACGCCGGGCAGGTCGCTCTGGCCGAGCGTCCGGTACTCCGCGTGGTCGGCCTGGACGACCGCTGCGGTGACCGGCTGGCCCTCGTACGCCGGCAGCCCCAGCGCGGTCAGCTCCTCGGTGGTGTACATCGGGTCGGAGACGTACGGCTTGGCGCCCCGGGCCCGCAGCGCCTCGACCGTCGGGAAGACGCCGGAGAAGGCGGTCTCCTTCACGCCGCCGCGGTAGGCGGCGCCGAGCACCAGCACCTCCACGTCGGTCAGGTCGCCGTACGCGGCGGCCAGCAGGTCGACGGCGTACTGCGGCATGGCGGCGTTGGCCTCGCGGGCCGAGCGGACCACCGTGGCGGCCGGGTCGTTCCACAGGTACATCCGCGGGTAGATCGGGATGCAGTGCCCGCCGACCGCGATGCCCGGCTGGTGGATGTGGCTGTACGGCTGGGTGTTGCAGGCCTCGATGACCTTGGTGACGTCGACGCCCACGGTGTCGGCGAACCGGGCGAACTGGTTCGCCAGGCCGATGTTCACGTCGCGGTAAGTGGTCTCGGCGAGCTTGGCCAGCTCGGACGCCTCGGCCGAGCCCAGGTCCCAGACGCCGTTCGGGCGGTTGAGGTCGGCGCGCTCGTCGAAGTCCAGCACCGCCTCGTAGAAGCGCACGCCGTGCGCGGCGGACGCCTCGTCGATGCCGCCGACCAGCTTCGGGTAGCGGCGCAGGTCGGCGAAGACCCGGCCGGTGAGCACCCGCTCCGGGCTGAACACCAGGTGGAAGTCCTGGCCGGCGGTGAGGCCGGAGCCCTCCTCCAGCATCGGCGCCCAGCGGTTGCGGGTGGTGCCGACCGGCAGGGTGGTCTCGTAACTGACCAGGGTGCCCGGCTTGAGGCCGCGGGCGATGGCCCGGCTGGCGTCGTCCATCCAGCCGAAGTCCGGCACGCCCTCGGCGTCCACGAAGAGGGGGACGACCACGACGACGGCCTCGGACTCGGCGACCGCGGCGGCCGTGTCGGTGGTCGCGCTGAGCAGCCCGGCGGACACCGCCTCCTTGAGCTTGGTGTCCAGGTCGGTCTCACCGGGGAACGGCACCGCGCCGTCGTTGACCAGCTGCACCACCCGCTCGGAGACGTCCGCTCCGATCACCCGGTGGCCCTTGGACGCGAACTGCACGGCGAGCGGCAGCCCGATCTTGCCTAGGGCGACGACGCAGATGTTCATGGCTACTTCTTTCCTCCTAGTGGAAGCCTGTGCCGCAGGCGGGCCAGCAGCCGGCGCGGCGTGAGCGGTGCTACGGCGATCACCAGCTCACCCTTGTGGTTCGTCGTGGCGGTAAGGACGTGCAGGTGGCCTCCCCGCCGCTGCACCGTGCGCTGTGGCACGGGCCGCGCCGGTCCGCGCAGGGCCGTCTCACCAACGGTACCGAACGCCTCGGCCTCCGCCCGGACCACCCGGAGCTCGCCACCGGGGGCGACGCCGGCGAGCAGCCCGGCCAGCGGAAGCTGCGCCCGCACCAGGGTCCCGTTGCCGTCCGCCTCGAGCGTGGCGTTGGCGCTGACGGTCTCGCCGGCACGGAGCCGGATCGCGGCGGCCAGCCGTGGCAGGTCCCCGCGCGGGCTGCGGGCCGTCACCGCCAGCGTCCGGTTGCCCAGGAACGACACGGAGACGGTGTCCAGGCGGGCGATCCAGTCGGCGATCCGATCGGTGACCTCGAACCAGCGGTCGGCCATGCCGAGTCGCGGGTCGCGGAAGCCGGGGTAGCCGGCGTACCAGTGGTCCCCGTCGACCACGGCCGGCGGGATGCCCTCCTCGGCGTCCTGCCGGATGACGGCGAGCAGGTCGTCCAACTCCCCGTACCGGGCGGTGCCCAGGCGCACCCGCGCCTGGATCGGCAACTGGTCGCGGATCTCGTCGGTCAGGTAGCGCTCGACCAGCTTGCGTACGCCGGCCCGGACCTGCTCCTGCACGCCCCGGTCCAGCGCCAGGAAGTCGTTCTCCAGCAGCTTGGCGACTTCCCAGGTGAAGTGCCGCAGCAGGATCGCGTCGCGGCGCTTGCCCGCCTCGACCAGGCCGGCGACGAACTCCACCAGCGACTCGGCGCAGCGCAGCCGCTCCAGGTGGCGGCTGCGGTAGGTGATGTTGCGGGCGTTGAGCCGGCGCACCGCGTAGTAGTAGTCGTAGTCGGCCAGCACGGAGATCCGGCGGGCCCGGACGCAGGCCTCGATGGTGAACGGCTGGTCGCTGCCGACCGGCATGTCCTCCGGGTACCGCAGCCCGTACCGCTCGATCAGATCCCGGCGGAACAGCTTCGTGTTCGACAGGGACCAGGGCAGCGCCGAGTCGAACAGGTCCAGGTCGGGCTCGGTCCGGGCGAAGACCGCCTGGTGGATGTAGCGGCTGTTGACCCCGACGGTCCGGCCCAGCACGACGTCGGAGTCGTAGCGGTCCGCCGCCGCGACGAGCCGCTCCAGCGCCTCCGGGCCGAGGTAGTCGTCGGAGCCGATGAAGAAGACGTACCGGCCGGTGGCGTGCTCCAGGCCGCGGTTGCTGGGCGCGGCGGGCCCGCCGGAGTTGGGCTGGTGGATCACCTTGACCGTGCCCGGGTGGAGCCGGGCGAACCGGTCCAGCTCCCGGCCGCTGCCGTCGGTGGAGCCGTCGTCCACCGCGATGACCTCCAGCCGGTCCGGGCCGATGGTTTGCTCGACCAGTGAGGTCAGGCACCGCGTCAGGTAGGGCATGGTGTTGTAGACGGCGGTGATGACGGTCACGTCGGGCCGGTTCACCCGCTGACCCCCGCGGGTGGCTGCGCGTCGGTCGTCCGCGCCACGGGCTCCCCCGCCGCCGCGTCACCGACCGGTCGGGGCCGCCCGGGAAGCAGCCGCCGGTAGACGACGTCCAGGACCTTGGCCTGGGCCTCCCAGGTCCAGCTCTCCAGCAGACCGGGCCGGTCGTACGCCGTGCGGTAGCGGGCCGGGTCGGCCAGCACCGCCCGGACGGCGCGCACGTAGTCGGCCACGTCCTCGGCTCGGAACACCTCGCCCTGGCCGGTCGACCGTACGGTGCCCGCCATCGTCCGCACGTCGCTGACGATCAGCGGCAGCCGCGCGTGCGAGTACTCGAAGAACTTGGTGATCAGCGCGATCTCGTGGTTGGGCCAGTGGTGGATCGGGATCACGCCGGCGTCCGCCGCCGACAGGAAGGGCACCACCTGCCAGTGGGCCACGTACGGCAGGGCGTGCACCCGGTCGGCCACCCCGAGCTTGGCCGCCCGGGCGAGGAGGCCGGAGACGTACGGGCCGGTGGGCTTGTTGACCACCAGCGCGACGTGCACCCCGGGCAGCTGCGGCAGCGCGTCGACCATGACGTCCAGCCCGCGCTGCCGGGCGGCGGCCCCGCTGTAGACCAGCAGCGGAGTGTCGGCGCCGATGCCGCAGAGCGCCCGCAGATCCGGCGCGGGAGCGTCCGGAACCAACTCCTCGCCATGGTCGGCGGCCGGGGCGTTGAGCACCACGTCGGGCAGGGTGGCCAGCCCGTGCTGGCGCTGGAGCAGCTCGGCCAGGCCGTCGGAGACGGTCATCACCGCGTCGGCGTACCGGGCGTACTCCCGCTCGTGCGCCATGTGCGCGGGCAGCCAACGGGCATTGTCCTGCCAGGGTCGGAGGCCGGGCAGGAACTCGTGGGCGTCCCAGACCAGCTTGATCTCGCGCCCCGCGGCGGCAGCGCGGATCTTGGCGCGGGCGCCCACCCCGAGCATCCGGAAGTCGTTGGCGTGAATCAGGTCCGGCCGCAGTTCGTCGAGCACCGGCCCGTAGGCCAGTTCGTAGTCCCACAGCCCCGGCTCCAGCCGTCGCCAGGCGCCGTCGCCCTTCACCGCCTGCCAGAACAGGGTGTAGGCACGGTCCCACGGATTGCGGAACCGGCGCCGGGTGCGGGCCCGGGTGAGCTGCCAGTATCGAAACGAGACCCATTTCCGGGTCGCCTGGGCGGCGAGCCGCTCGGCGTCCAGCAGGCGGCGGCGCAACGCCAGGCGGGGGGTGTCGGGGTCGGCCAGCTTGAGCTGAGCGGCCCGGACGGCGAGATCGGCCTGCCAGGCCTTGACCGCCTGGGCCCGGTGCGCGGCGATGCCGCTGGGCGGGTACGCCAGCGGCCACCGCAGCCAGGCGCGGCGGAACTCGTGCCGGCGGCGGGCGAGCGGATCGGGCATGGGCAGCAGCCGCACCTGGGCGTCGCCGAGGGACCAGCTGCGTGCCTCCAGGACCGGCGATCGACCCAGCAGGATGACCTCCCACCCGGCCTCCGCCGCGGATCGGGCGGCCTTCTGCACCCGCGAGTCCCCATTGACGGCGTTGTCCACCAGCATCACGACCCGGCCCCGGGCGGTCGGGTCGGCAACGCCGTCGAACCTCATGATGCTTCTCCGCCTCCCCTGTCGGGCCCCGTCTCCTGCCACGGAACCCCGGCGAGTGTACGGCAAGCGCCGAGGATGCCTCGCGGACATCGGACGATCGGACAGTTAGGCGTCGTAACGGGGCAGCCCGACCCCTCACTACGATGGGCCGGGTGAGTGTTCCCGCGCAGGCCGCCACGGCGGCTCCTCGTAGCGTTCCCGAGCGCGACCGTCGATCCCCCGCCCCCTCGACCGGCTCCGCCGGGACCCCGCCGGTCGAGGCCGGACGCCCCACCCGCCAGTACTCCCTCGACGTGCTCCGGATCCTGGCGATCTCTGGTGTGGTCGCGATCCACACGGTCGGGATGGTGCTGGGCCACGACGAGCTGCGAGGCACGGTCGAGTGGTGGCTGGCGGCCGGCATCGACATCGGGGCGATCTGGACCGTGCCCCTGTTTGTCATGATCAGCGGCGCGCTCACCCTCTCCCCGCGCGCACACGCCGCCGGACCCGGCGCCTTCTATCGCAAGCGTTTCGTCCGGATCCTCCCCGCCCTGGTGGTCTGGCACGTTGTCTACCTGGTGGTGGCCCGGATGGGGCTGCGCGGCGAACGGCTCACCATCGAGGGCCTGGGCGTCCTGCTGTTCGACGCCCGGGTCTTCACCGCGCTCTATTTCCTCTGGCTGATCGCCGGGCTGTATCTGGTGGCGCCGGTGCTCGTCGCCTTCCTGCGCGACGGCGGCCGGCGGCGGGCGCTGATCCTCGCGGGCGTGGCGCTCGGGTTCACCGTGATCGCCTTCCTGGGATCCGCGATCGCCGCCCGGCTGGGCGCGCCCCGGCCGATCCACCTCGGCGCGCTCACCCTGTGGTGGCCGTACGTGGGCTACTTCGTCGCCGGGTGGGCGCTGCGCACGGTCCGGCTGGGCCGGCGCGGCCTGGTGCTGGCGTCCGTCGCCGGGCTCGCCCTGCTCGCCGAGGGGGTGTGGCAGTGGGGCACCCGGGCGGAGCGACCACTGCTGCAGACCCTGATGCCGATCGGCTACCTGGGGGCGAGCGTCGCCGCGGCCACCATCTGCATCTTCCTGGTCGGCGTGACCCTCGGCGACCAGCGGGAGCCCTCCCCCCGCGTCGGCCGGTGGCTGGTCCGGCTCTCCGAGGCGTCCTTCGGCGTGTTCCTCGTCCACCTGCTTGTCTTCGAGGTGCTCCGGTTCAGCGTGCCGGCCATCGCCGCGGGCGCGTCCCTGCCGCTGATGCTGGGGACCTTCGCGGTGGTGCTGGTGACCTCGTTCGCGATCTCGCTCGGAGCGGCCCGGATCCCGTACATCCGGGCCGTCTTCTGAGGCGGGCCACGATGGTGGGCGGTGCGACGCGATGACGCTGCTGTCGCCAGAGGAGAACGCCGCCTACTGGAACCGGCGGCACCTCACGGAGGGTTACCTGCGCTCGGGCGGCGACATGTCGTACGACGAGGGCACGAACCGGATGTTCTACATCCTGCGGCTCGGGCTGCTGCTGGACATCATCGGGCACAACGCCGATCCGGTGGCACCGCTGTACCTGCTCGACGCCGGCTGCGGGAAGGGCTGGTTCAGCCGGCAACTCGCCCAGTTCGGCCACCAGGTCGACGGCATCGACGCCAGCGAGAGCGCGATCGCGTACTGCCGGGACCGGGGCGGCCCGGCCCGGTTCCACGTCTCCCCGCTGTCCCAGTGGCGCAGCCCCTGGCTCTACGACGTGGTCCTGGCGGTCGACGTGCTGTTCCATGTTCTCGCCGACGACGAGTGGGAACGATCGGTGCGTAACCTCGCCTCACTGGTGGGGCTGGGCGGACGGCTGGTGGTCAGCGACTGGGGGGAACCGGGCGACCGGGTGTACGGCGACTACCAGGTCGTCCGGGGCATCAACCGCTACCTGCCGCTGCTGAGCGAGTGCGGCCTGCGCTCCGACGGCTGGCGGCCGTACGCGTTCCGGCAGAACCCGATCGGGTTCCACGTCTTCACCCGAGAGCACTGAGGGGGCCAACCATGCGTCTGCCCGAGGTCCTGGCGCTGCACCTCAGCGGCGTCCGGGAGGTCGTCGACGTCAGCCGCGAGGGGGTCGACCTGGCGGCGCGGTACGCCCTTCCCGACGACGTCAGCCACCGCCGGTGCCCGGTCACCGACGCCGCCGAGCTGGTCCGCACCCCGGACCGGCTCCTGGTCGGCCTGCTCGGGCCGGAGCCGACGGTGCACCTCCAGCCCTCAGAGGTGGCGGCGGCGCTCGCCGGGGCGGCCGCCGGAACCCGGGGAGTCCTGCTGCTCGCCTGGCCGGTCGACGAGCTGCCGGTCCACCTGCTGGTCGGGCCGATGGTGGCGGCCCGATGCCAGGTCGTGGACGCGATACCGCTGGGCATCGCGGGGATCCGCGGGGTTTCCGCCGCCGTCGTCGTGCAGCGGGTCGACCGTCCGCTGCCGCAGCGTGGGCACCTTGTCGACATGACGGTCGCCCGGCGGGCCGCGCACCCCGTCCCCGAACCGGCCGACGAGCTGCGGACGGTGCTGCGCATGGCCAACGAGCACCGGCTCACCGGCCTGGTGACCCGGGCGGTGCGACGGCGGTTGCGCGAGCTGGAGGAGCAGGTCGAGCGCCAGCGGCAGCGGCTCGACGAGCGCGACGCCCGGCTGGCGGAGCTGGAACGCGAACTGGCCCGCCGGGCGACCGTCGGGGCCCCGGCGGAAGACACGGACCGGTACCCGGGCGAAGGGGCGCCGCCGGAGCCGGACGAGGGATTCTTCGGATCCGGGCCCGGCTCGAAGTAAGGTGTCCAGAGCCCAGGCCGGGGCGAATCGGGCCCGGTTTCGCCGCCCGTGCCGGGCACCGCGTTCCCACAGCCGTCGCAGCAGGTCAGAAGAATCGGGAGAACATGCCGTGAAGGTAGTCAGTGTCGTCGGTGCCCGCCCTCAGCTGGTGAAGCTCGCACCAATTGCGGCCGCGTTCCGGGACACCGGGCACCAGCACGTCATCGTGCACACCGGCCAGCACTACGATGCCGACCTGTCCGACGTGTTCTTCTCCGGGCTGGGCATCCCGGATCCGGACGTCCACCTCGGGATCGGGTCGGGCAGCCACGGCGCCCAGACCGGCGGGGTGCTGGCCGCGATCGACCCGGTGCTGGCCGAGGAGAACCCGGACTGGGTGCTCGTGTACGGCGACACGAACTCGACCCTTGCCGGCGCCGTCGCGGCCGTCAAGCAGCACCTGCGGGTGGCCCACCTGGAGGCGGGGCTGCGCTCGTTCAACCGGCGGATGCCGGAGGAGCACAACCGGGTGCTCACCGACCACGCGGCGGACCTGCTGCTCGCGCCGACCGAGGAGGCCATGCGGCACCTCGCGGCGGAGGGCCTCGCCGCGCGGTCGGTGCTGGCCGGCGACGTGATGGTCGATGTCTGCCTGCGCATCCGGGATGCCGTGCTGGCCGGCGGGCCGACGGCCCCGGAGCTGCCCGAGGGGATCGACCCCGCCGAGCCGTACCTGCTGGCCACGCTGCACCGCGCGGAGAACACCGACGATCCGCAGCGGCTGGCCGCCCTGCTCGGGGCCCTGGCCGCGGCCCCCGTGCCGGTCGCGCTGCTGGCCCACCCGCGGCTGGTGTCCCGCGCGGAGGCGTACGGGCTGAAGCTCGACCAGGGCTCGATCCGGGCCGGCCGACCCCTCGGCTACGCCGGGATGGTCAGCGCGGTGCTCGGCTCCGCCGGCGTGGTGACTGACTCCGGCGGCCTGCAGAAGGAGGCGTACCTGCTCGGGCGGCCATGCACCACGCTGCGCGGCGAGACGGAGTGGGTGGAGACCCTCGCCGGCGACTGGAACCGGCTGGTGCCCGACCCGCACCTGCTGGACCCCGGCGCCTGGGCGACGACGGTGAGCCGACCGGCCCCCGACGCCCCGCGCGGCACCCCGTACGGTGACGGCCACGCCGCGGAGCGGGTCGTCCAGCTGCTCGAGCAGCATCTCTGACCGTGACGGGCACTGAGCGAGCGGGAGGAGAGCCCGTGTCCGGACCAGCGAACGTGGCGATCGTGACGCCCTGGTACCCAACCCGGCAACGCCCCTTCCTGGGCGCCTTCGTGCAGGCGATGGTCGAGGCGACGGCTCCGGGCCACGACCGGGTACGGCTCTACCACTGCGAGGAGTGGGGCCACCGGCTGCCACCGGACACCAGCGACGCCGTCGATCAGGGCTACCGGGAACTGATCGCGCACGCGGTACACCCGGGGCGAACCGTGGGCGGGGCGGAGCTGGTGCACCTCCCGGTGCCGCTGCCGGTCACCACCGACTACGCCGCCATCGCCCGGCGGCACGAGGAGACCCTGCGGTCGGTGCTCGGCGGCCAGCCGATCGACGCGCCCGTGGTGCACGCCCACGTCGGGCTGCCCGGCGGGTGGGCGGCGCTGCGCAACGCCCGGCCCGACGCCCGGGTGTTCGTCACCGAGCACGCCACCTTCCTCGACCTGGTGCTGGCCCAGCCCGAGGCCCGCGCGATGTACGAGGAGCTGCTGCAGCGGTGTGCCGGGGTGTTCGCGGTCGGGGAGGCCGTCCGGCGGCCCTTGGTCGAAGCCTTCCCGCAGCACGCCGACCGGGTTGGCTACCTGCCCAATCCGATCTCCTTCGACCAGCAGCGCGCTGCGCCCGTCACCGCGCTGCGCCGCTGGCTCTTCGTCGGCGGACTGATCCCCCGGAAGGGGGTGCGCTGGCTGCTGGAGGCATTCGCGTCCTGCCGGGCCCGGGACCCGGAGCTGACCCTCACCTTCGTCGGCGAGGGTGAGCTACGCGGCCAGCTCCAACAGCGCGCCGAGGAACTCGGCGTGGCCGACGCGCTGACCTTCACCGGCGCGGTGCCGCCGGACCGGGCCCTGGCGCTGATGCGCGAGCACGACCTGCTGGTCCATCCGAGCCGGTTCGAGACGTTCGGGATGACCGTGGTCGAGGCGGTGGCCGCCGGCCTGCCGGTGCTGGTGACCCGGTGCGGCGGTCCGGAGGAGACCCTGGCCGGGGTCGAGGACGCCGCCGCCGAACTGGTCGATGTGGAGGAGGGCTCCGAAGCCCTGATCGCCGGCTACTGGCGGCTGCGCGAACGGTTCGACCGGCTCGACCTGGCGGGCGCCCAGCGGGAGCTGGCCGCCCGGTACAGCTACCCGGCGGTGGCCCGCGCCCATGACCGGGTGTGGTTCTCGGCGGGGGATTCCGTGGCGGGCGCGGTGCAGGCGGGACTGGGTGGACGGATCGATGACTGAGCAGGTGCTCATCCTGGCCCTCGGGGCCACCCGGAAGCGGGCCGTCGTGGAGGACGCGGCCGAGGTCGTCGCGCGCGGCGGCCGGGTCACGGTGCTGATCACCTCGGCGGCGGACTGGCGCCGGGAGCGCTTCGCGCCGGGTGTCCGGGTGGTCGACCTGACCGAGCTGGAGGGGCGTCGCCTTCCGCTGCGCGTCGAGCGGGCGGTGCTGTACCGCGCTCCCCGGCTCGCCTTCCGGGCGGTCGGTCGGGGTCGCCTGGCCGGGTGGACGAAGCGGGCCGGGCGGGCGTACGAGCGGCGGATCGCCGACCGGGTGCACCGGCGCGTCTTCCTGCCGGCGTACCACCGGCTGCGCAACGACCTGGTGCCGCAGCGGCTGGCCGAACGGGTGGTCACCGAGACCGCGGCGGATCTCCTCGTGGTCGCCGACCCGGCCTCGATCCCGCTGGCCGCACGGATCGTCCGGCAATCCCCGGCTCTCCGGGTCGGCTACGGCCTGCCCTACCTCACTCCGGCCGCCCCCAGCTGACCCCCGCGGTCGTCTGCGGGGGGCGTACGACACGACCGGCCGGTGCCCCTGAGGGGCACCGGCCGGTTTGCCTTTCCGGCTCTTGTGGTCAGGCCTGGCCGAGGAACTCCTCGAAGGCCCGGGCGGTACGCCGGCCGTCGTGCACCCGGCGCACGTAGTCAACCGCGCGCCGGCCCAGCTCGGCGGTGCCCTCCCGGTCGGCGAGCAGCCCCTCCAGCACCGACTGGAGGGTCTTGCCGGTGGCGTTCACGATCGGCGGCCGCTCGCCGACGGTGTGCTCCACACTCGGCGCGAGGTACGCCACCACCGGCTTGCCGGCCGCCATCGCCTCGACGGCGAAGGTGCCGTAGCTGCCCGTGGTGATCTGGTCCACCACGATGTCCGCGCCCTTGACCATCTCCACCATCTCGGCCCACGGCACGCCCTCGGCGAGCCGCAGCTCGATGGCGCCGGAGTCGTGCAGGCTGTTGAGCACCGGCAGGATGCGGTCGGTGCCCTTGGTCCACCGCTTCGAGGGGCCGTGCAGGACGACCGGGCAGGACCGCTGCATCACCGGTTCGTCGCAGGCCCACGCCTCCAGATCGACCACGAGCGGCGCCCACGTGGCCCAGGGCAGGTCGTCGAGCAGATCCGGGGTCGTGACGAAGAGCGGCAGGCCCGACTCCTCCGCCACCCTGCGGTTGCGTTCGGACCGGGCGGTGAATCGCTCGACGTACCCGGCGGGCGCGTCGAAGAAGAGCGAGTCCTCGTGCCGCTCCATGTGGCGCAGCGGGTGCCGGACCTCACTGCCGTGCGCGAGCAGGGCCACCTTGATCTTGGCTCGGCGCAGCGCCGGCAGGTCGTACTCGATGTTGTCGCCGTTCAGCGAACCGAAGATCGGCAGGAACGCGTCCACCACCAGGTGGGTGTACCGGCCGATCACCCGGTGCAGCTGTTCGACCTGCACGTCGAGATCGTGCAGCAGTCGCTCCGGGTCGAGGTAGACGTCGGCCGGGTAGATCAGAGTCGGCGAGGTCTTGCGCATCAGGACCTCGGCCGACACGTCCGGGTTGTCCCGGCAGATGGCCTGGGCGAAGGCGGCCGCCTGGCCGGCGTAGTTCGCCGGGCCGAGGCCGAGCCGTACCCGGGTCACGTCCAGCTTGCGCCAGGTGGGCAGGGCGGTCGGCGGGGCACTCGTGTCGACGGTCGCCGCCGCGGTGACCGGACGCTCGTCCACCGCCCAGGAGACGTCCGACCGCCCCTCGGTGGGCGGCGCCACCGGCGAGATCCGGCGGTAGAGCTCCAGCAGCCCGTCGCACTGCTGCTCCCAGGAGAGGTCGTGCAGGATCGGCTCGGTGATGTTGCCGACCAGCTCCGACCGGTGGGCGAAGGCGTCCCGGACGGCAGCGGCGAAGCTCACCGGGTCGTCGGCGGTGAAAACCGCCCCGACCTTGTGCTGGTTGACATACGCGCCGAGCGTCTTGACGTCGCTGGCGACGACCGGCAGACCGGCGTGCAGGTACTCGGCCAGCTTCGTGGGGAGCGAGATCTCGTAGTTGAGAGTCCGCTGGGAGCAGATCAGCCCCAGGTCGGCGGTGGAGAGGTAGTCCGGGACCGCATGCTGCGGCACGTACGGCACGACGTGCACGCGCTGCCGTACCCCGAGCGTCTGCGCCCGCTCCAGCAGCAGCTCCCGCTCCGGGCTGTTGCGGCCGGAGACGATGGCCAGGTGGAATTCCGGAAGCTCCGGCAGGGCGGTGACCGCCGTGCCGAGGCCGCGCTCGGCGGCGAGCCAGCCGGAGTAGACCAGCAACGGCACCTCGGGTGCCAGCCCGCAAGCCTGCCGTACGGAGGGCGGGTTGGCGCTGACGCCGATGGTCTCCCGGATCGGCGTGTTGCGCACGACCAGCGGGGTCTCGGGCAGCTGGAAGTCGTCGCGCAGCAGCTCGGCGATCTCCGGGGAGACGGTGACCACCGCGTCGGCGAAGTTGATGAACTCCTTCTCGTACGCGATGTACGCGCTCGCCTGCTCCGGCTTGGGCCAGTCCACGCCGCTGACGTATTCGTGCGCGTCGTAGAGCCAGGCCACCTTCTCGCCACGCGCCCGCATCCGGGCGACGCTGAGCGCGGCCGTGCCGATCATGGTGATGTCGTTGGCGTGGATCAGATCCGGCTTGAGCTCCTCGATCACCGGCCCGAAGGCGAGGTCGAGGTCGAGCAGGAACGGGTAGTCGCGGCGCCAGTTGCCGGTCGGAGCGGGCGTGTGCCGCTGCTCCCACTGGAACGCCCGCACCCGGAACTGGTGCACCGCGCGGCTGGCCTTGACCATCGCACCCAGCGCCCGGCTCGCCGGGTAGGCGATCGGGGAGATCGCCTGGGGGCGGTGCTGGTCGTCGCGGAGCCAGCCGATCCGCGCGGTCACCTGGCGTACCCACGCCTGGTGGGCCGCCCGGCGGCGAGCCAGGCTGGACTTGTCGGCGATGCCGAACTGGGTGATCTTCCGCCGGATCCGGTGGCCCTTCGCGCGCTCCCGCATGTGGCTGCCGACGGGCAGCCGCACGACCTCGACGGGACCCATCATCGAGCGCTGAGGGCGGACCCGTCCCCCGGCACCGATGAGAGTCACGTCCCAACCGGCACGCGCGGCGGCGAGCGCGGTCTTCTGCACGCGGGAGTCCCCGGTGATGCCGTTTCCGACGATCACCGCCAGCCGCGGCCGGCGGGCGGACGGTTCCATTCCATGTCCTCCAGGAGTCGTGTGGCTCAGTCGGTACGAGCCGCGCGGTGGGCCGCCCACCGGGGGCCGCCCACCGCGCTGCCAGGATCGTCAGACAGCGGCCGGCACGGCCGGAACGTCGCGCGACGACACGTCAACCGTGCTGCCGTCCGCCGCGGAGGACAGCAGCGCTGCCGCGACCTGGACCGTCCGCAGACCCTGCCGGAGGGTCACGATGTCGCTCTCCTTGCCCTCGACCGCGTCCCGGAAGCGCTCGTGCTCCACCAGCAGCGGCTCCCGCTTCGGGATGGCGTACCGCACCATGTCACCCTCGGCCACCCCGCGGAAGGCGCGCAGCGCCTCCCACTCGGTGTCGATGGCGCCGTTGGCGTAGAAGGTCAGGTCCGCGGTGAGGGTGTCGGCCACGAAGCAGCCCCGGTCACCCGTGATCACAGTGGACCGCTCCTTGAGCGGGCTCAGCCAGTTGACCAGGTGGTTGACCATCGTGCCGTCGGCGAGCTGGCCGACCACGGCGACCATGTCCTCGTGCAGCCGACCGCTGCGGGAGACCGTCCGCGCCGAGACGGCGGCATACTCCTGCCCGGTGACCCAGCTGGTGAGGTCGATGTCGTGGGTGGCGAGGTCCATCACCACGCCGACGTCGGCAATCCGGTGCGGGAACGGGCCCTGCCGCCGGGTGACGACCTGGAACACCTCGCCCAGCTCCCCCGCCTCCAGGCGCAGGCGCAGGTTCTGCAGGGCGGGGTTGTACCGCTCGATGTGGCCGACCCCGGCCACCACGCCGGCGGTCTCGAACGCCTCGACGAGCCGGCCCGCGGCCTCTACCGACTGGGCCAACGGCTTCTCGATCAGCGCGCCGACGCCGTTGCGGGCCAGCTCCAGGCCGACCTGCTCGTGCAGTGCGGTCGGGCAGGCGACCACCGCGTAGTCGATGCCCATGGCCAGCAGTTCGTCCAGTTCGGGCACGACCGGCGCGCGCAGCGTACCGGTGACGTCGCCGGCGGGGTCGACGATGCCGACCAGGTCCACACCGTCCAGGCCGGACAGGACCCGGGCGTGGTTGCGGCCCATCGCGCCGAGGCCGATCAGGCCGGCGCGCAACTTACGTCCCTCGCTCATCGGGCACCCCCGGCGAGGTTCGCGCCCTCGGCGATGCGCTCGAGGTCGGCCGGGCTCAGCGCCGGGTGCACCGGCAGCGAGATCACCTCGGCGGCGGCCCGCTCGGTCTCCGGCAGGTCCCACGGGCCGGGCTTGCCGTCCTCGGTCAGGTACGGCTTGAGCCGGTGGATCGGGGTCGGGTAGTAGACCGCGTTGCCGATGCCCAGCTCGGTCAGGCGCCGCTGGGCGGCGTCCCGGTTGCCCTGGGTCCGGACCGTGTACTGGTGGTACACGTGCTTCGCGTTGTCCGCCACCGGCGGGGTCACCATGCCGGTGATGTTGGTGTCGAGGAACTTCGCGTTCGCCCGCCGCTGCTCGGTCCACTCCGGAAGCTGGCGCAGCTGCACCCGGCCGATGGCCGCCGCCACGTCGGTCATCCGCATGTTGGCACCGACGATCTCGTTGGCGTACCGCTGCTCCATGCCCTGGTTGCGCAGCAGGCGCAGGGTCCGCGCCAGCTCGGGATCGGCGGTGGTGATCATGCCGCCCTCGAGCGAGTGCATGTTCTTGGTCGGGTAGAAGCTGAAGCAACCCGCGGTGCCGAACGCGCCCACCGGCTGCCCGTCGAGTGCGGCGCCGTGCGCCTGGGCGGCGTCCTCGACCACGGCCAGGCCGTGCCGCTCGGCGATCTGCATGATGCGGTCCATCGCGGCCGGGTGACCGTAGAGGTGCACCGGCATGATCGCCACGGTGCGCGGGGTGACCGCGGCGGCCACGGCCTCCGGGTCGACGCAGAAGGAGCCGGGCTCGATGTCGACGAAGACCGGCTCGGCGCCCACCAGACGGACGGCGTTCGCGCTAGCGGCGAAAGAGAACGAGGGAACGATGATCTCGTCACCGGGGCCGAATCCGAGCGCCATCAGGGTCAGCTGGAGCGCCGAGGTGCCGGAGTTCACCGCGACGCAGTGCCGACCGGCGACCAGCTCGGCGAACTCCTCCTCGAACGCCTTGACCTCCGGCCCCTGCACCACCAGGCCGCTGCGCAGCACCCGGACAGCCGCCTCGATCTCGGCCTCACCGATCACCGGCCGGGCTGGGGGGATGAATTCTGCGTTCAGCCCAGACATGGGCTTCCTCCTGTCAACAGGGAGCTCGTTCGGGACGCGATGCTAGCCGGTCCACCAGAGACCGGACTTAGGGGTACGGAAGCGGTCATGACCCGATGGGATCGATGGCCACGGTCATGGGGGATAGGTGAACGTCCGGTTCTGTCCGGACTGCCGGTTGGCATGCTACCTCCAGTGCGGTGGCGACAACGGCCGCCAGTCGGGGCAAATCCTCCGCGGACAGGGGGGCCCGGGACACCGCGAGCCGCCAGTACAGCGGGCCGACGATGAGGTCGACCGCCAGGTCGAGATCGGTGTCGGGGCCGAGCTCGCCACGCTCGATCGCCCGGCCGATGAGCTGGCCGCCGACGTCGCGCTGGTTGCCCCGGAGAGCCTCCTCCAGGGTCTGGGCGATGCGCGGGTTGCGGGCGGCCTCGGCCAGCAGGTCGGGGATGATCTGCGCCGCGAGCGGGTGCCGCAGCGCCCGGGACATGATCAGGAACAGCATCTCCAGGTCGGTGCGGAGGTCGCCGGTGTCCGGCAACGGCAGGCTTCGCCCCGCCGCCGACGAGACGATCTCCAGCACCAGCTCCAGCTTCGAACTCCAGCGCCGGTAGATGGCGGTCTTGCTCACTCCGGCCCGGCGGGCCACCGCCTCGATGGAGAGCCTTCCATAGCCGACCGCGGCGAGTTCCTGCATGACGGCGCCGCGGATGGCCGTGGTGATCTCATCTCGCAACACCGCCGCTCCGGCGGGAGCACGCCTCTTCTCGGTCGTCACGTGGGACAATGTACCGCAGCGACGGTACGGTTGCGTCCCGACGTGTTTTGAACTACCGTCCACGCATCGACGGAGCGGCGATCCGCACCCCCCGTGCCCCCCGCTCTCTGCCGTCGCGGATCTTCCCAACGCACAAGAGATCGGAGCGCCTACCCATGGCCAACACGGCGGTGGCCGACGCCGACTCAGGACTGACCCGGGCACAGCTCGCGGCCCGGCACGGCCTGTCCGTCGCCGGCGCGCGGCCGACCCTGGCCGCGTATGTGAAGCAAGTGTGGTTCTACCGGCACTTCATCACCACATACGCCAACGCCAAGGCGGTCTCCGCGTTCAGTCAGGCCCGACTGGGCCAGATGTGGCAGGTGTTGACCCCGCTGACCAACGCGGCGGTCTACTACCTGATCTTCGGCATCATCATCGGCACGAGCAGGAACGTGCCGAACTTCATCGCGTACCTCTGCGTGGGCGTGTTCGTCTTCAACTTCGCCCAGCTGGTCATCCTCGGCGGTACCTCAGCGATCACCGGCAACCTCGGGCTGATCCGGGCGCTGCACTTCCCGCGCGCCAGCCTGCCCATCGCGGTGACCCTCACCCAGCTGCGCAACCTGTTCTACGCGATGGCCGTGCTGGTGGTGATCGTGCTGGTCACCGGCGAGCCGATCACCCTGGACTGGCTGCTGGTGATCCCGGCGATGGTGCTGATGACGATCTTCAACGCCGGCCTGGCCATGGTGCTGGCTCGGCTCGGGTCCAAGCTGACCGACATGAAGCAGATCATGCCGTTCGTCATGCGGACCTGGATGTACGGCTCCGGCGTGCTCTACAGCGTGAAGGCGTTCGAGCAGAACCTCCCGGCGGTGCTGGCCCACCTGGTGAACGTCAACCCGCTGCTGATCTACATCGAGCTGGTCCGGCACGCCCTGCTGGAGAACACCATCCTCACCTCGTCGGCGCCCAGGCTGTGGCTGCTGGCGATCGCCTGGGCGGTCGTGATGGGCGTGGGCGGTTTCATCTACTTCTGGCGCGGCGAACAGGAGTACGGTCGTGGCTGAGCTGAACGTACCCGCCAACGTGGCCACCACGGCCGTTGGCGAGCGGATCCCCACGGTGATCGTGGACGACGCCCACCTCATCTACCGGATCTACGGCGCCGGCACGGGTAGTGCCGGGTCCCCGGTGGCGGCGCTGCGACGGATCGTCCGCCGCCAGCCCCAGAAGCCCACGTTGCGGGAGGTGCACGCGGTCAAGGGCGTCAGCTTCACCGCCTACCGGGGTGAGGCGGTCGGCCTGATCGGCAGCAACGGCTCCGGCAAGTCGACCCTGCTGCGGGCCATCGCCGGGCTGATGCCGGTCAACCGGGGCGCGATCTACACCCAGGGCCAGCCCTCCCTGCTCGGCGTCAACGCCGCGCTGCTCGGCGACCTGTCCGGCGAGCGCAACGTCGTACTCGGCTGCCTGGCCATGGGCATGAGCCCGGAGCAGGTCAAGAAGGCCACCTCCGAGATCCTCGCCTTCTCCGGGATCAACGAGCGCGACGACTTCGCCTCCCTGCCGATGCGGACGTACTCCTCCGGCATGCAGGCCCGGCTGCGCTTCTCGATCTCCGCCGCCAAGCGGCACGACGTCCTGCTGATCGACGAGGCCCTCGCCACCGGCGACTCCCGGTTCCGCCGGCGCAGCGAGCAGCGCATCCGCCAGCTGCGCGAGGACGCGGGTACCGTTTTCCTGGTCAGCCACTCGATCAGCTCGATCCGGGACACCTGCGAGCGGTCGATCTGGCTCGAGTCGGGGTTGATCCGGATGGACGGCCCCACCGACGAGGTGACCAAGGCGTACGAGAACTACATGGCCAGCCGCTGAGGCGGCAGCGGGGTTCGACGGCCGGCGCCGCCCTCGCGGGCGACGCCGGCCGTCGGGACGTTACGCCGCGCACCCCAACCGCTCATGGATCAGTGAGGACCGCAATGACGCAGGACCGCACCACCGCACCGGATGCCACGCCGGCCGGCCCGGCACCCTGGCGCCCCTCGCGGACGGTGGCCGTGATCCTCGCCGGGGGGACCGGGACCCGCCTCGGGCTGGGCATCCCGAAGCAGCTGTTGAAGGTCGCGGGCAAGCCGATCGTCGAGCACACCCTCGCCGTCTTCGAGGCCGCGCCGGAGATCGACGAGATCATCGTGCTGATGGCCGCCGGCCACGTGGCGGAAGCCCGGCGGATCGTCGCCAACGCCGGCTTCCACAAGGTCAGCAAGGTGATCGAGGGCGGCGAGACCCGCAACGACACCACCCGGATCGCGCTCGACGCGATCGGTGCCGGCGATGTCAACGTCCTCTTCCATGACGCGGTCCGCCCACTGGTCAGCGCCCGGATCGTGCGCGAGTGCGTGAACGCCCTCTGGACGTACTCGGCGGTCGACGTGGCCATCCCGTCCGCCGACACGATCATCCAGGTCGACGAGGACGACTGCATCACCGACATCCCGGTCCGCGCCACCCTGCGCCGGGGCCAGACCCCGCAGGCGTTCCGGTCCGGCACGATCCGGGAGGCGTACCGGCGGGCCGAGGGCGACCCGGACTTCGCCGCCACCGACGACTGCGGCGTAGTGCTGCGCTATCTCCCCGGCACGCCGATCAAGGTGATCGACGGCTCGGACGAGAACATCAAGGTCACCCACCCGGTCGACGTGCACCTGGCGGACAAGCTCTTCCAGCTCGCCGCCGCGCAGGCGCCCCGGTTGAGCGACCACCGCAGCTACACCGAGGAGCTGACCGGCCGGACCATCGTGGTCTTCGGCGGCAGCTACGGCATCGGCCACGACCTCACCGAGCTGGCCCGCCGCTACGGCGCCCAGGTCTTCCCGTTCAGCCGCTCCACCACCGGCACCCACGTGGAGCGGGCCGAGGACGTGGCCGCGGCGCTGACGACCGCCTTCGAGGCGACCGGCCGGATCGACCACGTGGTGGTCACCGCCGGGATCCTGGAGAAGGGCGCCCTCGCCGAGATGGACGACGCGACGATGGACCGGCTCCTGCAGGTCAACTTCGTCGGCCCGGTCACCGTCGCCCGGCAGTCGCTGCCGTACCTCCGGCAGACCAAGGGGCAGCTGCTGCTCTACACCTCCAGTTCGTACACCCGCGGCCGGGCCCGGTACGCGCTCTACTCGGCCACCAAGGCGGCCCTGGTCAACCTGACCCAGGCGCTCGCCGACGAGTGGGCCGACTTCGGCGTACGGGTCAACTGCGTCAACCCGGAGCGCACCGCCACGCCGATGCGTACCAGGGCGTTCGGCGAGGAGCCGGAGCACACGCTGCTCTCCGCCGAGGCGGTCGCGCAGGCCTCCCTCGACGTGCTCGTCTCCGAGCTGACCGGGCAGGTCATCGACGTCCGCCGGGCCCCTGGCGAGCAGCCGGCCGGCGAGCAGGTCGCCGTGGTGCCCGCCCAGCCGGAGGACGACGGCTCCAGGTCGCGGCGCGACCCCAGGCCCACCGAGCTGGAGTTGTCGGACGACGCCTCCAGGTCGCGGCGCGACCCCAGACCCACCGAGCTGGAGTTGTCGGACGACGGCTCCAGGTCGCGGCGCGGCGCCAGACGCGCCGAGCTGGAGTTGTCGGAGCAGCTGCCCGCAGCCTCGACGCCGGGCCGGACGACCGAGGGACGGTAGCGATGCGTGGTGACCTGGTCCGGAAGCTGCTCGCCCGGGCACTGACCACCGGGCTGGCGGTGCTGGCGTTCCTCGTCGTGGCGCTCACCGGCGCGACCGGCTGGGGGCTGGCGATCGCGGTCGCCGCCCTGGCCGCCGCCGCATGGGAACGCCGGGTACGGCCCACCGCCGACGGCGTCGCCGAATCGGTGCTGGTCGCCGCCGGGATCCTGGTCGGCTACGCCCGCCGCCTCGACGCCGGCTTCGATCCGGCGCTGGCCGCCACCGCGCTGGTGCTGCTCGGCCTGGTGCTGCTGGTCGGGCCGCTGCGCGAGGCCGGGGCGCTGGAGATCCGCGCGGCCAACCTGCCGGTCCGCACCTGGGCACCGCTGGTGGCCGCGCGGCTCGGTGACGCGCTGCTGGTGCTGCTCGCCGTGGTGGCGGTGGCCGCCGTCCTCGCCCTGCCGGCCTGGCTCGCGCTGGTCGCCGCCCTGCTGGTCGGGGCCGGGTGCGGCGCGGTCGGGCTGGACCTGGCCCGGCGGCGGTTCCGGCCGCCGGCCGGGGGCGGGCCGGTGGGCCGGGCGCTGCGCCGCCACCAGCCCGAGTTCGTGCTCTACTTCTCCGCCCCGCCCGGGTCGGAGTACCAGATCACCATGTGGCTGCCCTACCTGGAGCGGATCGGCCGGCCGTTCCTGGTCATGCTGCGGGAGCCGGAGTTCCTGCCGGCGATCGCCGCCGCGACCAGCGCGCCCGTGGTGTTCTGCCCGACGCTCAAGGCCATGGACGAGGCCCTGGTGCCCAGCCTGCGGGCGGCGTTCTACGTCAACCACGGTGCGAAGAACAGCCACTGCATCCGGTTCGCCCACCTGACCCACGTGCAGCTGCACCACGGGGACAGCGACAAGGCGCCCAGCGCCAACCCGGTGTCGGCGATCTTCGACCGGATCTTCGTGGCCGGGCAGGCCGCGATCGAGCGGTACGCCCGCGCCGGCGTGGAGATCCCCGCCGAGAAGTTCGTCGTGGTCGGCCGCCCCCAGGTGGAGGCGATCGAGGTACGCCGGGAGCCGGTCCGGGGCCTGGCCAACCCGACGGTGCTCTACACGCCGACCTGGACGGGGCACCACGCGGACGCGAACTACTGCTCCCTTCCGGTGGCCGAGACGGTGCTCCGCCGGCTGCTGGACCGGGGCGCCACGGTGATCCTGCGGCACCACCCGTACACGGCGCAGAACCCGGCCTCGGCGCGACAGCTGGCCCGGCTCACCGAGCTGCTCGCCGCAGACCGGGCGAAGGCCGGCCGGGCGCACCTGTGGGGAGCGGCGGCCAGCCGCGAGCTGACTCTGACCGACTGCGTCAACCGCTCCGACGCGCTGGTCTCGGACGTCTCCGGGGTGATCTCCGACTACCTCTATTCCGGCAAGCCGTACGCGGTGACCGACATGGGCGCCGACGGCGACGAGTTCGTCGCCCGGTTCCCCCTGGCCGGCTCCGGCTACGTGCTGCGCCGGGACATGTCCAACGTGGACGAGGTGCTGACCGAGCTGCTCGACACCGACCCGAAGGCCGCGGCCCGCTGGGCCACCCGCACCCGCTACCTGGGCGACTTCCCCGCCGATTCGTACGCCGAGGCGTTCCTCGACGCCGCCCGCCGGCAGCTCGAACCGGGCTGGAACCCGCCGGCCCCGCGCGCCGTCGACGCGGTCGCGCCGGACGGCTCGCCGCTGTCCCCCACCGCCTGACCCACCCCCACCGCCTGACCGCTCCGTCGCCAATGGCCGGAGCGGTCATCGGCGTGCCGAAAATCACCGCCATACATCCACCATTGTAAATATTTATCTTCATCATCATACTTGCTCCCGGGCGCCCAGCCGACGCGGTGTAGTCGGTCCCCTTACCGGCGACGCGGCACGTCCGCACGCCGGCCACCCCTCGTCCACAGGAGCACCTATGAAAACGGTTTTCCGTCAGCTCGCCATGTGGCTCGGCGCGCTCGCGCTCGCCGTGGCGGCCGCACTGACCGGTCCGGCCGCGGCCCAGGCCGCGGCGCCGGCGTGGCCCCTGCTCAGCAACGGCTCGACCGGCACCAACGTCACCACCGCCCAGTACCTGCTCCGCCACCGCGGCTACAGCCTCACGGTCGACGGCCAGTACGGCCCCGGCACCACCTCGGCGGTGAAGTCCTTCCAGTCGGCCAACGGCCTATCCGCCGACGGCGTCATCGGGGCGCAGACCTGGGGCAAGCTGGTGGTCACCCTGAGCCCCGGGGCCAACAACGACGCGGTCCGCGCGCTGCAGGTCTCACTCAACAAGTACGGCTACAACCTGGTCGTGGACGGCGATTGGGGCCCCGCCACGACCAATGCCGTGAACAGCTTCAAGTCCGCCCGTGGCCTTTCCGGCGGCTCGGTCGACACCACCACCTGGCAGTACCTGACTGGCGGCACTGGCAGCGGCAACTACCGCCTGGTCATCGGCAAGTCGGTGCTGCCCCGCAGCGAGTACGACGATCCGCACCACGACTACCCGGCGATCGACCTGCCCACCCTGACCGGCACGACCACGTACGCGATCACCTCCGGGACGATCGGGCACGTGGGCGGCAGCTGCGGCATCGGCATCGGCATCACCGGCGACGACGGCGCCTACTACCTGTACTGCCACCTGAACTCGCGCTCGGTCGCGGCCGGCTCCCGGGTCAGCGCCGGCCAGGTCCTCGGCTACACCGGGGCCACCGGCAACGTGACCGGCCCCCACCTGCACCTGGAGGTCCGGGTCAACGGCGCCAACCGCTGCCCGCAAAACATGCTGCTGGCCATCTACGACGGCGTCGCCCCACCGGCCCCGTCCGCCCTGCCCGCCACCGGCTGCTTCTACTGACGCAACCTGCGGTCGTGATGTCGTCGCCCTGCCTGCGGGGCGACGGCGTCACGGCCCGTCGGGCGCCGCGAACGGCGCGAGCAGGTCGAGGACCACGGCGGGGTCCTCGACGTGCGCGTTGTGGCCGAGCCCCGGCAGCGTCGCCACCGGCACGCCCAGCTCCTTGAGCTGCGCGTCGGACACCATCGGGTCCTGCTCCCCCCGGGCCAGCAGCACCGGCACATCGGTCGCGGCGAGCAGGGCGGGCAGCTGCGGCTCCCCGACCGCGAACGCGGCCGGGTCCATGGCCAGCCGCCAGCGGCCGTCCTCGCGGCGCAGCCCGGCGTCCACCACCGGATGGTCGGGAGCGAACAGCCCGGCCAGCCCGGCCACCCGCAGGTAACGGCGGGCGGCCTCGTCCCGGCTGGCGAACCAGGTCACCGGCCGCTGGGCGAGCTCGCGGGCCTTGTCCAGCTCGGCCGGCGACCAGGCGACCTTGATGCCGAGCCCGACCACCCCGTCGATCGGAAGCTGCCGCGTCCGCGCGGCCAGCGCCAGCGCCACCACCCCGCCGAGCGAGTGCCCGAGCACCACCAGCCGGTCCCGGGGGCCGAGCCGGTCGGCGACCGGGCCGAGCCCCGCCACCACCCGGTCCGCGAGCGCCTCGAAGGAGTACGCCGGCAGCTGCGGCGACCAGCCGTGCCCGGCCAGGTCGGGGGCCAGCCAGCGGCCCGCCCAGCGGCGCTCCAGCAGCGGCGCCCAGGGCAGCCACACCTCACCGGTGGCGCCCATGCCGTGCAGCAGCAGCAGCTGGCGGGTACCCGTCTCGTCGCCCATACGGCGCAGTGTGCCACCGGACGGACACCAGGCGCGAGACCGGCCCCGGATACGACGTCGGGCACCGGCTCCAGGAGCCGGTGCCCGACGTGCCGGGGTGGGATCAGGCGGAGTAGCCGCGGGTGCCGGCCCAGTTCGCCAGATCGATGGTGGTGATCCAGTACTCGGGCAGCGCCGGGTTCGCCGAGTCGGCGATCCGCACCGTCCGGCCGTCGTCCTTGTAGCCGACCACTGCGATGTAGTGGCCGCCGGGGAACGAGTGCCAGCCGCCGTTGGTGTCGGTGGCGGAGCCGGCGATGTTGACCACCACGCCGCGGCCGTCGGTGATCGCCTTGACCACGTCGGCCTGGAGCTGGTCCATCTGTGCCGGGGTCGCGGCCTGGCCCGGGATCATGTGGGTCCGGTACGGGTTGCCCTTGACCATCTGGTTGAGCCCGCGGGTGGTGTCCTCGGCCGAGTTGGTGCCGTTCTCGCCGGCGTTCAGCGGGGCGGCCATCGCGTCCTGGGTGGTCTCGACGCCGCTCGCGCTCAGCGCGTTGCGCACCGCGGCCGGACCGCAGTTCCAGTAGGCGGTCTGGGCCTCGTAGTTGTAGTCGAGGACCTTCGTCGACGGCGGCTTCGGCTTCGCCTTCGCGGTCTTCGTGACGTCCGGGTCCGGCTTGGCCGAGCTGGCCTTCGCCGACGGCGACCCGCTCGGCGACGCGCTGGGCGAGGCGGTCGGGGACGGGGCGGCGACCCGGGCCTCGCTCCGGGTGGCGACGTCACCGAGGCGCGGGGCCAGTTCGGCGACGGCGGCGGTGGTCTCCTGCCGGACCGGCGCGTCGTTCGTGCTGGCCAGTGCCGCGCTGGCGCCGCCGGCCAGCACGAGAGCCGCGGCGGAGCCGGCGACGATCTGGTACGGGCGCTCGGTCGCGAGGCGCCGCAGCTGACGCTTCAGGTGGTGCTTCACGTGTTCCTCCACGGGGGCCGGAGCGGCACACGCCGACCCGACGCGCGGAGTAGCTCACGCGCGTTCCTGGGCGGGTGGCCGCGGGAAAAGAGCGCCCGGCGGACCGGGCAGCGGGGGTCGGTTACCGGAACGGACTCGCGGGTCAGGCGAGCGCCGGCACCGTGGCGCCGTGGAGGCGGGGGGAGGATCGGGGGGTGGTTCGCACGAGGTTGGAACTCCTTCCGTGGCCGCCTACCGGGTTAGCTGACGGATTCGGGCGGGAAGTAGGCCCTACCGCGGGCCTCGGCTCGCGGATTCACCCCGGTGTTGCACTGGGTCCCCGGTTCGTGAGATCACGATTGAGCGGGTCGGCGCGGCGTCGCCACTTGCGATCGAAAACCGCACCGGACGCGCTGACACTACCGGTGGGTACGCCGCCTGCCAAGCGCGCCCACCTGCGTAAACGTCAACCACCGTTACCGAGATCGGAACAGCCGGTCACTGACCTGACTCAATGGGACGACCGTTTTTAACGGGAACCGTCGGGTGACTATCGGACATCCGGGTGGGGATCGAAGGGGAATTGCGGGGCTCGATCGCCCGGCCTGATCCGGTTGACCGTTTCCCCGGTCGCCGTGACCGGGCTCACCGAATTCGGATAACGATTCAGCCGACCCGCGCCGGACGCCACCGTGCGGGGTGCACCCCGACCGCGCCGGCCGGCACCGGGGCGAGGGTCTGGGTCACCGCCTCGGCGGGGCGTACCGGGACCGCTCCGGGGCGCACCGCCTCGGCGGCCGCGTACGCCTCCACGGCCAGCACCCGGGCCGCCTCGGCGGCCACTTCGGCGTCCCGCCAGGCCCGCCGCTCCCGCTCGGCGGCTGCCCGCCACCGGGCCCGCCGGCCGTCGCGTACCACCCGGGCCAGGGCGATCTCCTGCTCGGCCGGATGCCGGCGCGGGTCCCACCCGTTGCGCCCGGCGAGGACGTCCGCGAGCTGCCGGGCGGTCAGGTCGCCCTGCCAGTGCGCCGTCATGGCGGCGTGGTGCAGCCACCGCTCCCGGGCCGCGTACTCGGCCGGCGTCCGGGGCGTCCGCGGCTCGGGCAGCACGGCGGCCCCCGCGAACCGCCGGGCGGCCGCCTCGGCCTCGTCGTACGCCCGCCAGGCCCGGTCGACCTCGTCGTGCGCGGTCAGCCACTGCTCGCGCCACCGGCGGGCGGTCTGCCTGGCCCCGCCGGCGGCGACCGCCACCTCGTCGGCGTACCGGCGCAGGTCGGCGCGGCGGGCGGCCGCCACGGCGGCCGGGTCGGGGGCGGGATCCGGCGGAGTCCCCCGCTCGGGCCGGGCGACCAGGGCGGCGAGCACCCCCAGGGCGAGCACGAGCAGGGCCGACCAGATGGCGGCGGCCACGGGAACCTCGGTCAGGAAGTGGTAGAGAAGAGTCTGCTTCATGGTCGGCACCTCACGGGAACGACGTGGTGGAGAGGTCCGCACGGCCGGCGGGGCGGGGACGCGACCGGGTACGGGCGCCGCCACCGGGCCGGTGCGGGGGTGAGGTTCGGGTACGGCGTGGGCGGACCGGGCCCGCCGGGCTCGTCAGCGGGCGGGCGGGGCCCGGGAGCCGACGGTCGCCGGGACCAGCCCGACCAGGACGCGGTGCCGGTCGCCCGGGGCGACCACGACGCCCCGCACCAACGAGTCCGGTGCGCTGGCCAGGAGGGCCTGCCGGTCGCCGGCCGCGTCGGCGCCGGACGACGTCCACCCGGCCGCCGCAGCCGATCCGGTCCCGATCCGCGCGGCGGGACCAGGCGCTCCGGTCCCGGCCCGGACCACCGCGTCGGCGGCCTCGCCGGACCAGCGGATCAGCGCCCGGAGGGTGGGGTCTGCGCCGGCGGACTCGGTGCCGCCGAGGTGCCCGGCCCGTAGGGTCGCGGTGTCGACGGCGACCGTCGCGGGAGCCGCGTGCGCCGCCGCGGCCGGGCCCAGGGGCAACGTGGCTGCGCCGAGCGAGCAGGCGACGACCACGGCCAGGCTGGCCAGCATGCGCGCCGTCCAGCGCGCCACCCACCACACGGGACAGGTGAGCGCGATCGGAAGCACCGGTCCAAATTACCGTCGAACCGGCCGTATCGCACCGTCCCCGGGCGTGTCGCACCGCCGCAGAGGCGCATTGGCCAGCGTGGACACCGGCCCGACGGCGGGGGTGTGGTCCGGCGGCCCGCTCAGCGCGGGTCGCGCCGCCCCGCGTACTCGATCGACCGGGGCCGTGGGACGCGGACCTCGACCGGTGCGGCGGGGGCGGCCTGCGCGCGGGCCCGCCGGGGCGGTCCCAGCCGGCGCATCATCGGCGTCTCCACCCAGCGGTGCAGGGCGGCGGCGAGCAGCAGGTTGCCCAGCAGGAAGCCGAGCACCGCGAGCGGGCCCCACCAGCCGCGCAGCCCCTCGCCCCAGTGCCCGGTCAGGCGCAGCACGGCCTGCATCACCAGCACGTGCACCAGGTAGAACGCGAAGGAGACCTCACCGAGCCAGACCATCGGACGAGACCCCCACGGGGTGCGCCGGCCGTGCACGTCGGCGTCGGCCGCGGCGGTGATGACCAGGAGGTACGCGACCGCGAGCAGGGCCGCCCAGAGCTCCGCGCGGACCCACTGCGCGGCGACCACCCAGGTGGCGACGAAGAGCAGGCTGGCCACGGTGAGGTTCGGGCCACACCAGCGGCCCCGGCGCATCAGTTCCGCCGCGGCCACGCCCATCCAGAACTCCAGCGACCGTGCCACCGGGAATACCTGGGTGAACCACCACCGGTTCTCCTCGGGCAGCAGCAGCTGACCGGGCCAGAGGGCCAGGATGAGCAGCGGTGCCGCGACCACCACCGCCCGGAGCAGCCCGGTGCGCGACCGGCGCAGGTAGGGCAGCACGAACGGCAGGCAGAGATAGAAGGCGAGTTCGCAGGAGAGCGACCAGCTGACCGTGTTGACGCTGTAGAAGTAGCCGGGGGTGGGATTCCAGGCCTGGACCAGGGCGAGGTTGCCCATGGCGGCCCAGAGGCCGACCGGGTCGGCGAACCAGAACGCGACCAGCAGCGCCAGCACGAACGTGACCAGGTGGTTGGGGTAGATCTTGGCCAGCCGGCGGCGCAGGAAGGTGCGCCGCGGCTCACCGTCCCGGTACGACCAGACCAGCACGAATCCACTGAGGATGAAGAAGAACTCCACGCCGGACAGACCGAGGGCGAAAAGCCAGTCCACCACGGCCTGGTAGCCAGGCTCGGCGACGATCCGCATGGTCCCGGCGTGGAAGCCGAAGACCAGCAGGGCGGCGATCCACCGCAACCCGGTTAGCGACGGCAGCCGGACGGCGCGGACGGAGGTCGGTGTGCTGGTCATGCCGGAAGCCCGACCGTCAGCAGGATCACCAGCACGCGCGTCTCCTCCTCGGGCGGTCGGCGACGGGCGGCACCGGGACCACCCGGGACGGCTCTCCACCGCGACGCCGCCGCCGGGCACCCTACCCGCCGGTGCCCCGGACCGCCTCCCGCGCCGTCGGGCCGCCCGGCCACCGGGACGCCGGCGAGCCGCGGACAGAGCGCTCGTACGTCTGTTCGATCGGAGGGGTAGGATCGGCCTCGTGTCCGACGTCGCGTACCAGCCCTCGATGCTTGACTTCACCGAGCAGGGGCCGATCCTGGGCGCGCTCGGCGCCGGGCTGCGCCGGCACGAGCTGAGCCGCAGCGCGTGGGTCGACCACCTGCCCGGCTGGGTGCGGGGTTCCGACGGGGTGCTCGACACGCTGCTGCGCGACGTGCCCTGGCGGGCCGAGCGCCGCACCATGTACGAGACCGAGGTCGACGTCCCCCGGCTGCTCTGCTGGTACGCAGCCGGCCGGCCGCTGCCCCACCCGGTGCTCACCCAGGCCCGCGAGGCGCTCACCCAGCACTACGCGGCCGAACTGGGCGAGCCCTTCGTCACCGCCGGCATGTGCCTCTACCGCGACGGCCAGGACAGCGTCGCCTGGCACGGCGACACCCTGGGCCGCTCCGCGCACACCGACACCATGGTGGCCATCGTGTCCTTCGGCTCCCCGCGCCCGCTGCTGCTGCGTCCCCGCGGCGGCGGGGCCAGCCTGCGCTTCCCGCTCGGTCACGGCGACCTGGTCGTGATGGGCGGGTCGTGCCAGCGCACCTGGGAGCACGCCGTCCCCAAGACCGCCCGCCCGGTCGGCCCCCGAGTCAGCGTCCAGTTCCGTCCCGCCGGCGTCGCCTGACCCCGACCGGCTCGGCCGCGCCGGCGCACGCCCCCGGCGGCGCCGGATCCGGCCCACCGCACCCGGACGCGGATCCGTGACGTGCTACAAACGACCCTCAGGGTCGATCACGCCCCCGTCACCTGACGACGCGAAGGGCGCAGCATGTCCCACTCCTCCACCGAGCCGCGATCCCGCTGGTCCCCGTGGCACCTGCACGGCGACGGCCGGTCCGTCCGCCCCGGCGACGTGGTGCATCCCGACGAGCGGCTGTCCTGGCCGCGTACCGTCGGCGTCGGCGTGCAGCACGTCGTCGCGATGTTCGGCGCCACCTTCACGGTGCCGCTGATCACCGGCTTCCCGCCGGCCACCACGCTCTTCTTCTCCGGGCTCGGCACGCTGCTGTTCCTGCTGATCACCGGCAACCGGCTGCCGTCGTACCTGGGCTCGTCGTTCGCGTTCATCGCCCCGGTGCTGGCCGCGAAGACCAGCGGCGGCATCCCGGCGGCGCTGGGTGGCATCGTGGTGGTCGGCGCGGTGCTGGCCCTGGTCGGCCTGGTGGTGCAGTGGGCCGGCGCACGCTGGATCGACGCGCTCATGCCGCCCGTGGTCACCGGCGCCATCGTCGCGCTGATCGGGCTCAACCTGGCCCCGGTGGCCTGGGACGGCGGGGGCAGCGGCACCGGCGTGAAGGCGCAGCCGCTGATCGCGGTGGTCACCCTGGTCGCGATCCTGGTCGCGACGGTGATCTTCCGGGGCTTCCTCGCCCGGCTCTCCATCCTGCTCGGCGTGGTGGTCGGCTGGGTGCTCGCCGCGGTCCTCGGCGAACTCGACCCGAAGGCGGTCACCGGGCTGAAGGAGGCCGCCTGGGTGGGGCTGCCGCAGTTGCACGCCCCGAGCTTCAGCCTGCGGGCGGTGGTGCTGGTCATCCCGGTGATCCTGGTGCTGATCGCGGAGAACGCCGGGCACGTCAAGGCGGTCGCCGCGATGACCGGCCGCAACCTCGACCGGGACATGGGCCGGGCGTTCCTCGGTGACGGCATCGCCACCGTGCTCGCCGGCTCGGGCGGTGGCTCCGGCACCACCACGTACGCGGAGAACATCGGCGTGATGGCGGCGACCCGGGTCTACTCGACCGCCGCGTACTGGGTGGCCGGCGTGACGGCGGTGCTGCTCGGGCTGAGCCCGAAGTTCGGCGCGCTGATCCTCACCGTGCCGGCCGGGGTGCTGGGCGGGGCGACCACCGCCCTCTACGGTCTGATCGCCATCCTCGGCGCGCGGATCTGGATCGAGAACCGGGTCGACTTCCACGACCCGGTCAACCTGATGACCGCCGCCGTGGCGGTGATCATCGGGGCGGCCAACTACACCCTCACCGCCGGCGACCTGTCGTTCAGCGGCATCGCCCTCGGCACCGCCGCTGCCCTGGTCATCTACCACGGCATGCGCCTCATCGCCCGCCTCCGCGGCACCACGCCGGAATCCCGCCCCGCCCCCGAACCCGAACTCTGATCCCTCCCCCCTCCCCGCTCCCCCGGTCCGTCCCCGCGATCATGAGGTTGGCCGGGTGAGATGTCCGTTTCGCGACCGCCAACCCCATGATCAACATGCGGGGGCGGGGGTGGGGGGTGGGTGGCAGGGCCGGCGGCGTGAGCCGCCGGCCCTGCCGGGGCGCCTGGTCAGTCGCGTTCGATCTGGTGGCCGACGACGGTGGGGCCGAGCATGACCGCGAAGCCGGAACCGTCGCGGCGGGGGTCCGCCGGGGGCAGTTCCACCGGATCGCCGGTGGCGGTCGCGCCGACCGGACGCGGACCGACCCAGGCCACCGCCAGGTCCACCTCGCCCTTGAGGAACCGCTGCGCGCGCACCCCGCCGGTCGCCCGCCCCTTCGCCGGGTACGCCTTGAGCGGCGTCACCTTCACCGTGGCGCCGGTCGAGGTGACCACCATCGGCTCCCCGTGCCCCGGATCGTCGGTGCGGACCGCGCCGAAGAAGACGACCGTCGCCCCGGCCGGCAGGTTGATGCCGGCCATGCCCCCGCCCTTGATGCCCTGCGGGCGCACCTGCGACGCGGCGAAGCGCAGCAGTGACGCCTCCGAGGAGACGAACGCCAGCGCCTCGGCGCCGTCGGTGAGCCAGGTCGCCCCGACCACCTCGTCGCCGTCGCGCAGGGAGATCACCTCGAACTCGTCCGAGCGGACCGGCCACTCGGGCGCGCAGACCTTGATCACGCCCTGCCGGGTACCCAGCGCCAGGCCGGGCGACCCCTCGGCGGACGGGCCGAGCGGCGCCAGCCCCACCACAGTCTCCCCCGGCTCCAGCGGCGCCAGCTCGGCCGCGGACATGCCGCCGCGCAGCGACACCGTGCCGGACTGCTCGGGCAGCACCGGCAGCGGCAGTACGTCGATCTTGAAGGCCCGCCCGGCGCTGGTGACCAGGAGCACCCGGCCCCGCGCGGTGGAGGAGACGACGGCGCGTACCGCGTCGTGCTTGACCCGGCCGCTGCGTCGGCGCCCCTCGGTGGCCTCCTCCGACTCGGCCGCGGTCCGGGCGACCAGCCCGGTGGCGGAAAGGATCACCTGGCACGGGTCGTCGGCGACCTCCAGCGGCCCGGCCGGTACGGAGGCGGCCAACACCTCCTTGAGATCCCCGTCGACCAGGGTGGTGCGGCGCTCGGTGCCGAACTGCTTGACCACGGCGGCCAACTCGTCGGAGACGAGCTTCCGCAGCACCTTCGGGTCGTCGAGGATCTTCGACAGCTCGGCGATCTCGGCGCGCAGCTTCTCCTGCTCGGCCTCCAACTCCAGCCGGTCGTACTTGGTGAGGCGCCGCAGCGGGGTGTCCAGGATGTAGGTCGCCTGGATCTCGGAGAGCTTGAACCTCTGCATCAGGCCGTCCTTGGCGGCCTGGGCGTCCTCGCTGGCCCGGATCAGCTTGACCACCTTGTCGATGTCGAGCAGGGCGATCAGCAGACCGTCGACCAGGTGCAGCCGCTCCTCGCGCTTGCGCTTGCGGTACGCGCTGCGCCGGGTCACCACCTCGTACCGGTGGGCCAGGAAGACGTCCAGCAGCTCCTTGAGCCCCAGGGTCTGCGGCTGGCCGTCCACTAGGACCAGGTTGTTCACGCCGAAGGACTGCTCCAGCGGGGTGAGCCGGTAGAGGTCAGCGAGCAGCGCCTGCGGGTTGACCCCGACCTTGCACTCGACGACCAGACGGGTGCCGTTCTCCCGGTCGGTGAGGTCCTTGACGTCGGCGATGCCGGCGAGCCGCTTGGTCTTGTTGACCTCGTTGGTGATGGCCGCGATGACCTTCTCCGCGCCGACGCCGTAGGGCAGCTCGGTGACCGTGATGGCCTGCCGGCCGCGGCTGCCCTCCAGCGGGCCGATCTGCACCCGGCCGCGCATCCGCACCACGCCCCGCCCGGTCTCGTACGCCCGGCGCACCTCGTCCAGGCCGAGCAGCAGCCCGCCGGTCGGCAGGTCCGGGCCGGGGACGAACTCCATGAGCTTGTCCAGCGTGGCGTCCGGGTGGTTGATCAGCCAGCGGGCCGCCTGGACGACCTCGCTCAGGTTGTGCGGGATCATGTTGGTGGCCATGCCGACCGCGATCCCGGACGCGCCGTTGACCAGCAGGTTGGGGAAAGCTGCCGGCAGCACGGTGGGCTGGGTGAGCGAGCCGTCGTAGTTGGGCTCGACGTCGACCGTGTCCTCGCCCAGGTCGCCGACGAGCAGCATCGCCTCCCGGGACATCCGGGCCTCGGTGTAGCGGGCGGCGGCCGGGCCGTCGTCCGGCGAGCCGAAGTTGCCGTGCCCGTCGATCAGCGGCACGTTGAGCGAGAAGTCCTGGGCGAGGCGGACCATCGCGTCGTAGATCGCGGCGTCGCCGTGCGGGTGGTACTTACCCATCACGTCGCCGACGATCCGGGCGGACTTCACGTGCCCCCGGTCGGGGCGGTGGCCCTGCTCGTACATCGACCAGAGGATGCGCCGGTGCACCGGCTTGAGGCCGTCCCGCGCGTCGGGCAGGGCGCGGGAGTGGATGACCGAGAAGGCGTACTCCAGGTAGGAGTCGGAGACCTCGGTGACCAGCGGATTGTCGAAGACCCGCGCACCGGCCTGGTCGAACGCGGACAGGTCGGCGCGGGCGCGGTCGTCCCTACGGCGTGCCATGGTTCAGCTTTCCTTCCGAAACGAACCCGGTGGTCAGGCGTCGATGGCTTCGCGGTCGACCCGGTCGGCCGAGTCGATGAGCCAGTTGCGGCGGGGTTCGACCTTCTCCCCCATGAGCAGTTCGAGGATCCGCTCGGCGGCCTCGACGTCGTCGAGGGTGATCCGGCGGACCGCCCGGGTGGCCGGGTTCATAGTGGTCTCCCAGAGCTCGTCGGCGTCCATCTCGCCGAGGCCCTTGAAGCGCGGGATCGGGGTGACGATCTGCTTGCCGGCCTTCTCCAGCTTGCGGACCGTCGCCTCCATCTCGGCCTGCGTGTAGGTGTAGACGGTCTGCGGATTGCGCCCCTTGGTGGTGATCTTGTGCAGGGGCGGCATGGCCGCGTAGAGCCGGCCGGCCTCGATCAGCGGCCGCATGTACCGGGCGAAGAGCGTGATCAGCAGGGTACGGATGTGCGCGCCGTCGACGTCCGCGTCGGCCATGATGAGGACCCGGCCGTAGCGCATCGCCGACAGGTCGAAGGTACGCCCGGAGCCGGCGCCGAGCACCTGCACGATCGCCGCGCACTCGGCGTTGTCCAGCACCTGCTGGAGGTTGGCCTTCTGCACGTTGAGGATCTTGCCGCGGATGGGCAGCAGGGCCTGGTATTCCGAGGAGCGGGCCATCCGGCTGGTGCCGAGGGCGCTGTCGCCCTCCACGATGAACAGCTCGCTGCGGTCCACCCCGGTGGCCCGGCAGTCGACCAGCTTGGCCGGCATCGACGCGCCCTCCAGCGCGGTCTTGCGCCGGGCGGCGTCCTTCTGCTGCTTCTGGGTGAGCCGCACCCGCGCCGCGTCGACGATCTTCTGCAGCACCGTCCGGGCCTCGGCCTTGGTCTTCCGGTCTTCCAGCCAGGCCTTGAGGTGCTGCTCGACCAGGCCCTGCAGCACTTTGGTGATGCCGGCGGTGGAGAGCTCGTCCTTGGTCTGCGAGGTGAACTGCGGCTCCGGGATCCGCACGTGCACCACCGCGGTCATGCCCTCCAGGACGTCGTCCAGGGTGGGCGCGTCCTCCTTGGGCTTGAGCAGGCCGCGGGTGTTGCGGGCGGCCTCAGCGAGGGTACGCGCCAGGGCCCGCTCGAACCCCTTACGGTGGGTGCCGCCGTGCGCGTTGCGGATGGTGTTGGTGAAGCATTCGACGGTGCGCTCGTAGCCGGTGCCCCAGCGGAACGCGACCTCGACCTCGGCCCGGCGCTGCACGTTGGACTGCATCACGCCGTTGGCGTCGGCGGCGTTCTCCCGGTAGGTCCCCTCGCCGGTGACCAGCAGCGTGCCGGAGACCGGGCGGTCGCCGGCCGGGGCGAGGTATTCCACCATGTCGGTGAGGCCGTTGGGGAAGTGGAAGCTCTCCTCGACGACCTCCTCCCCCGTCTCGTCGCGCAGCCGGTATGCCACGCCGGGGACGAGGAAGGCGGTGTTGCGCAGCTTGAGCCGGACCGCCTCGGTGTCCAGCCTCGCGCCGGTCTCGAAGTAGCGCGGGTCGTGCCACCAGCGGATCGAGGTGCCGGTCGGCTGGCGGCGCTTCATCGCGCCGACGATCTGCAGGCCGGGGCCGGGCGTGAACGCCGCGTCCGGGCCGGCCCCGTCGAAGATCCCGGGTACGCCGTGCCGGAACGACATCGAGTGGATTTTGCCACCGCGGCGGACCGTGACGTCGAACCGCCGGGAGAGCGCGTTGACCGCGGAGGCGCCCACGCCGTGCAGCCCGCCGGAGGTCTTGTAGCCCGAGCCGCCGAACTTGCCGCCCGCGTGCAGCCGGGTCAGCACCAGCTCGACGCCGGAGATGCCGGACTTGGCGTGCACGTCGGTGGGGATGCCCCGCCCGTCGTCGTCGACCTGCACCGAGCCGTCGGCGTGCAGGATCACGTCGACCTTGGTGGCGTGACCCGCGACACCCTCGTCGGTGGAGTTGTCGAGGATCTCGTTGACGAGGTGACCCACGCCACGGCTGTCGGTCGAGCCGATGTACATGCCGGGGCGCTTGCGGACAGCGTCCAGCCCCTCCAGGTGCGTCAGGTCGTCGGCCCCGTACAGGGTCTCAGGCTGTGCGGTCAACTGGTCGTACTCCCAGGTCTCGGCGGTGTGGTGCCGCTCACCGGCTTGATCGCCTCGCGCGGCGCGCCGCAGCGAGCCTAGCCCGGCGATCCGACAGAGCCGTGGCACCGGGTGGGTGCGGCGTCCGGTTTGGCCGCGTCCGGGGTCTCTGCCACCGCCCGGTCATGGGCGTCCGGAGGCGAGGAGGCGTCCGTGCAGCACAACCACTCGACCTGCCGGCTGTCTTCCCGAACGATCGACCGATGGCGATCCGACCGATCGGTGCTCCCCGGGAGCTACGACCCGAGGCTCGCGTTGCGGGCGGGCGGCGCGCCGCGGCTGACCAGGCAGCCGTCGACCAGCGGGCAGGCCGGCTGCTCGCAGGAGACCACCTCGCCGTCCCCCTCGAAGGCCCGGACCACCAGCCCGACGGTCAACGCCGCGCACGCGTTGCGCCACGAACTGCCCGGCCTCGGAGAAGCAGTTGCCGAACCTGTCGGTGCGCCTGTGGTACGAGGACGCCGCCGACGGTGAGCTGGCCGGGCTGAAGGCGGAGGTCGCCAGCGGGCTCGTCGATCCGGCGCGGATTCCGCTGGCCCCCGGGGCGTACGTGCATCTCTGCGGGCCGGTGCCGTTCATGGCCCTGGTCCGCGGCGCACTGCTGCGCCGGGGCGTGCCGGCGGAGCGGATCGCCTACGAGGTGTTCGGCCCGGGCATGCTGCACGGCTGAGCCGCACGGGTCCGAAGACCGGGGGCCGGTGCCGGGCGATGCCCGGCATCGGCCCCTCGCCATGCCGGCCCCGACAGGCGTGATCACGGTCACGATAAGTGACTACAGCCGGCCTCCCGCGACCATCGACCCGCGCCCTTTGCTCTGCAGCCACGGAGGCAGCAGTCACCCATGGTTCGCTGCTGCGTCTATGGCTGCAGAGCAAAGCCGGGTGGGGGGTGTTTCGGCACCGGGGCTACCGCACGGATTTTCGCTGGTCGGGGGATTGTGGCCAGATCAGCGCCCACGGGGGCACCACGCGCCAGGATCACGCTGGGTGATATCGAGTTTCCGCGGAGGCGTGTCACCCACAGTTGTCGGCAGCACGCCAGGCGGACGCCCGACCTGCCGGCCGTCAGGCCCAGTGCCCGACCACGGCGGCGAACACCAGCAGCGAGCCGACCAGCTCGACCAGCCCGACCCGGACCGGGGCCAGCCGCCGGCCCGGCAGCAGCGCCGCGCGGAGCAGCAGCAGCGCGAAGACCCCCGCCACCGCCGGGCCCCAGTAGGCCACCGCCACCACGGCCGCCGCGAGGTGGTACGCCCCGGACGCCCACCGGTAGCCGACGCTCTCCCGCTCCCGAATCATCGTCTTGACGTAGAGCACCGTGCCGACCAGATACGCGGCGACGGCGCCCGCCACCCCGGCCAGCCCGGCGGGCGGGACCCCGGCGACGGTGGCCACCACGAACACCATGAGCACGCTCTGCGCCACCGAGGCGAGATCGTTGAGCAGGGCCCGTTCGCGACGCCGCCGGGCGTACCCGACGTTGACGGCGGTGAGCAGGGCGTAGAGCGGGGCGTAGCCGAGGACCGCGGGCCGGGCCAACAGCACCGGCGTGATCAGCAGCGCGGCCGCGGCGCCGTAGAGCAGCAGCTGGGGGCGTACCCGGTCGGCGCGGCCGGTCTTCACGACCAGCAGGGCGTAGTAGGAGAAGAGGTAGCCGGTCAGCCAGGCGCCGAGCAGCGGCAGATGCGGCCACCGGAGGCCGGTGACGCAGACCGCCGTGGCGTACGGAAGGAGCAGCATGGCCCAGGCGCCGTGCTGCGGCGGCAGCCAGCGGTGCCGACGACCCCGCTGCCGACCGGCGGCCCCGGTGCCGGCGCGGGCCGGCGTGCGGGGCTCCTCGGTCGGCGCGGACAGCGAGGACGTGGACACGGAAGGTCACCTCCGGGAGTCGACTCGGACGAGGTTGGCACTAAACCGGAGCCGGCCGCACCTCTTTGCCCAGCTTGGTCGCATCCTGCGGCCCCGACCAGGGACTTTGGTCACTGATCCGAGACTCCACAGGTGACATCGAACTCCGCGGGAGAAGTCGATGATCTCAGGTTAGGCAGTGTTCGCGGGGGTAGGGGGCTTCCCATGCGCGTCCTCGGAATCAACGCGATCTTCCACGACCCCGCAGCTGCCCTCGTGGTCGACGGCAGGGTGGTGGCCGCCGCCGAAGAGGAGCGGTTCAGCCGCCGTAAGCACGGCAAGCGCCCGGTGCCCTTCGCCGCCTGGGAGCTGCCCGAGCTGTCCGCCGCCTGGTGTCTGGCCAGCGCCGGGATCGACGCCGACAGCCTCGACACGGTCGCGTACTCCTTCGACCCCGGACTCTGCCGCGACGCGACCGAGTTGGGCCTCGACGACCCGTGGGACTGGCTGCGGGTCGACTACGCCAAGCGGGCCCCGCAGTTCCTCGCCGCCGCCCTGCCCGGGCTCGACCCGGAGAAGGTGCGGTTCGTGCCGCACCACGTGGCGCACGCCGCCTCCGCCGGGCTGGCCGCCCCGCCGGCCGGCGACGACACCGCGGTGCTGGTGCTCGACGGGCGCGGCGAGGTGGCCAGCCACCTGGCCGGCGTCTACCACGACGGACGGCTGTCATCCCTGTACGCGCAGCAACTTCCACACTCGCTCGGCCTGCTGTACGAGGACCTGACCCGGCACCTCGGCTTCCTGCACTCCAGCGACGAGTACAAGGTGATGGCGCTCGCCTCGTACGGCCGGCCGACGCATCTGGGCATGCTCCGTGACCTGGTCCGGGTCACCGACGACGGCGGGTTCCACGTCGAGCGGATCGACTGGGCCGGCCTGGCCAAGGCGCGCACCGCCGACGGCGAGATGACCGACGACCACGCCGACCTCGCCGCCAGCGTGCAGGCCCGGCTGGAGGAGGTCGTCCTCGACCTGTCCCGCTGGCTGTACGACACCACCGGCGGCGCCGGCACCCTGGCCCTGGCCGGCGGGGTCGCTTTGAACTGCGTGGCCAACGCCCGGCTCGCCGCCGAGGGGCCGTTCCGGGACGTCTGGGTGCAGCCGGCGGCCGGCGACGCGGGCACCGCGCTGGGCGCGGCCCTGCACGTGGCCGGCGAGATGGGGGACCGGTCCATCCCGATGGCCGGGGTGGACCTGGGCCGCGGCTGGTCGGACGAGGAACTGGAGGCCGAGCTGCGGCGGGCGGCGCTGCCGTACCGCCGGCCGGCGTCGATCGCCGCGGAGGCGGCTCGGGTGCTCGCCGACAACGGCATCGTCGCCTGGTACCAGGGGCGCAGCGAGTACGGCCCGCGGGCGCTGGGCCACCGGTCGCTGCTCGCCCACCCCGGCGACCCGGACACCACCCGCCGGATGAACGACGTCAAGGGCCGGGAACAGTTCCGGCCGATCGCCCCGATGGTCCGTGCGGAACGCTTCGCGGAGCTCTTCGAGGGCGTCTACCCCAGCCCGTACATGCTCTTCGTGCACCGGGTGAAGGCGCAGTGGCGGGACCGGATCCCGGCGGTCACCCACGTCGACGGCACCGCCCGGGTGCAGACCGTGCACGCCGGCACCGAGCCGCTGGTGGCCGAGTTGCTGGCCGAGTTCGAGCGGCGCACCGGGCTGCCGGTGGTGGTCAACACCTCGCTGAACACCGCCGGGCGGCCGATGGTGGACACCCCACGGGAGGCGATGGAGCTGTTCGGCTCCGCGCCGGTGGACCTGCTCGCCCTCGGTCCGTTCGCGGTGCACCGCCGGGCGCTGGGCGGTGGCCGGTGATCAGCGTGGTGGTGCCGACGCTCGGCCGGCCCAGCCTGGCCGTGCTGCTGGACACCCTCGCCGGGCAGCTCGGCGACCTGCCCGGGGCCGACCTGCTGCTGGTCGACGACCGGCGCGACGAGACCGGGGAACTGGCCGTGCCGGGGGCGCTGGCGGCGTACGCGAAGGTGCTGACCGGTCGTGGCGCGGGCCCGGCGGCGGCCCGCAACCTGGGCTGGCGGGCCGCCCGCGGCGAGTGGGTGGTCTTCCTGGACGACGACGTGGTGCCGGCGCCGGACTGGGCCCGGCGGCTGCGCGCCGACCTCGAGGTGCCCGGCCGGATCGGCGGGGTGCAGGGCGTGGTGACCGTGCCGCTGCCGGCGGACCGCCGCCCCACCGACTGGGAACGCGCCACCGCCGGCCTGGCCGAGGGCAGGTGGATCACCGCGGACATGGCCTACCGCCGGGCCGCCCTCGCGGCCGTCGGCGGGTTCGACGAGCGCTTCCCCCGGGCCTACCGGGAGGACGCCGAACTGGCCCACCGGGTCCGGCTGGCCGGCTGGGACCTGGTCCGCGGCCAGCGCCGGGTCACCCATCCGGTACGCCCCGAGGGCCGCTGGGTGAGCCTGCGCACCCAGCGCGGCAACGCCGACGACGCGCTGCTGCGCCGGTTGTACGGCCCGAACTGGCGGACCGCGCTCGACCTGCCCCCGGGCCGGCGGCCCGGGCACGTCGCGGTCGCCACGGCCGGCGCGGTCGCGCTGGCCGCCACCGTGCTGCGTGCCGTGGCCCGTCCCGGCGCCCGGCGGCGCGGCCTCGGAGCGGCCGCCCTCGTCGCCGGGCTGGGCTGGGCGGCCGGCACCGCCGACTTCGCCCGGGTCCGCATCGCGCCCGGCCCGCGCACCCGCGACGAGGTCGTCGCCATGCTGGCGACCAGCGCGCTCATCCCGCCGCTCGCGGTCGTCCACTGGGTACGCGGCTGGTGGCACGCCCGCTCGTTGCCCGCCGGGGCGGTCGTCACGGCGGACGGACCCGAGGCGGGGCGATGACGTTCCCTTCGCTTGCCCCGGGCAACTGGGCGGCCGAGACGCCCCCCGGTCCCGCCCTGTTCGACGCGGTGCTGCTGGATCGGGACGGCACGCTCGTCGAGGACGTGCCCTACAACGGCGACCCGGAGAAGGTCCGCCCGGTGCCCGGCGCGCGGGAGGCGCTGGACCGGTTGCGCGCGGCCGGGCTGCGTCTGGCCGTGGTCAGCAACCAGTCCGGCCTGGCCCGGGGCTGTTTCACGGTTGAGGACCTGCGCCGGGTCAACGCCCGGGTGGAGGAGTTGCTCGGCCCCTTCGACGACTGGCAGATCTGCCCGCACGACGACACCGACGGCTGCGGCTGCCGCAAGCCGGCGCCGGGTCTGGTGCACGCCGCCGCCCGGGCGCTCGGCACCACGCCCACCCGGTGCGTGCTGGTCGGCGACATCGGCCGGGACATGAGGGCCGCGCTCGCCGCCGGGGCGACCGGCATCCTGGTCCCCACCCCGGTCACCCGCCCGGAGGAGGTCGCCGAGGCGCCGACCGTGGCCCGGGACCTGCCCGCCGCGGTGGAGGAGATCCTGCGCCGGATGCGGGCGGTCCGGCCGGTCGCGCCCCGCGCCGGGCGGGCCGGGACGGTCCTCGTGGTGCGCAGCGACTCGGCCGGGGACGTGCTGGTCACCGGCCCGGGCATCCGCGCCGTCGCGGCCGGCGCCGACCGCGTCGTACTGCTCTGCGGGCCACAAGGCAGGGCAGCCGCCGACCTGCTACCCGGCATCGACGAAATCATCGAATGGCCACTGCCCTGGATCGACGCCAACCCCCAACCCGTCGACCCACACGACATGCACCACCTCACCACCCGACTCACCACCACCCACGCCGACGAAGCAATCATCTTCACCTCCTTCCACCAATCCCCCCTACCCCTCGCCCTGCTCCTACGCATCGCCGGCATCCCCCGCATCAGCGCCATCAGCGACGACTACCCCGGCACCCTGCTCGACATCCGCCACCACGTCCCCACCGGCATACCCGAACCCGAACGAGCCCTCTCCCTCGCCGCCGCCGCCGGATACACCCTCCCCACCGACGACCAACCAGGACTACGGCTGCGGGACGACCTGGAGCCACCGACCGGGACGGAAACCGCGCCGGACCACCCGGTCCCTGCACCGACCGACGACTACGTGGTGGTGCACCCCGGCTCGTCGGTGCCGGCCCGGGCCTGCCCGGCGGACCGCTGCGCCGAGATCGTGGCCGCCCTGGTCGCCGACGGGCGCCGGGTCGTCGTCACCGGCGGGCCGGACGAGCGGGACCTGACCGCGCGGGTCGCCGCCGCCGGCGGCGTGGACCTCGGCGGGGCGACGGACCTCACCGGGCTCGTCCGGATCATCGCCGGCGCCCGCTGCCTGGTGGTCGGCAACACCGGGCCGGCCCACCTCGCCGCGGCCGTGGGTACCCCGGTGGTCAGCCTCTTCGCCCCCACCGTCCCGTTCGGACAGTGGGGACCGTACCGGGTCCCGACCGTCCGGCTCGGCGACGCCGGGGCGGCCTGCCGGAGCACCCGCGCGGCCGTCTGCCCGGTCGCCGGGCACCCCTGTCTGGCCGGCGTCGACCCGGCCGAGGTGGTTGCCGCCGTGCGGCTCCTCGACCCGCCCGACTACCGCCCCGTCCGCCGCGCCCGACCAGCCCGATCGTGAGGAGAGGCATGAACGTTCTGCTGTGGCACGTACACGGCTCCTGGACGACGTCGTTCGTCCACGGACGACACCGCTACCTGGTGCCGGTCACTCCCGACCGCGGCCCGTACGGCCTCGGGCGGGCGCGGACGTACGCCTGGCCGGCGAATGCCGTGGAGGTGACCCCGCAGGAACTGGGGCAGACCGACGTCGACCTGGTCGTCCTGCAACGGCCCGAGGAGCTGGAGCTGGCCGAGCAGTGGCTGGGCCGCCGCCCCGGCCGCGACCTGCCCGCGATCTACGTCGAGCACAACACCCCCAAGGGCGACGTGCCGAACACCCGCCACCCGATGGCCGACCGGGACGACCTGATCATCGCCCACGTCACCCACTTCAACGAACTGTTCTGGGACAACGGCGCCACCCGCACCACCGTCATCGAACACGGAGTGCTCCCACCGGCCGTCGAATGGACCGGCGAGCTGAACCGCCTGGCCGTGGTCATCAACGAACCCGTACGCCGCTGGCGCGTCACCGGCACCGACCTGCTCCCCCGCTTCGCCGACATCGCCCCGCTGGACGTCTACGGCATGAGCGTGACCGGACTGGCCGACCACCTCGGACTACCACCCGACCGGCTCACCAGCCACGACGACGTGCCACAACACACCATGCACACCGAACTCGCCCGACGACGGGCATACCTACACCTGTGCCGCTGGACATCCCTCGGACTCAGCCTGATCGAGGCGATGACCATGGGCATGCCCGTGGTGGCACTGGCCACCACCGAAGCCGTGGACGCCGTGCCGCCCGACGCGGGGGTGCTCTCCACCCGGGTGGACACGCTGGTCGAGGCGGCCCGCTGGCTCGCCGAGGACCGCGACGCGGCGTACCGGCTCGGGGCGCGGGCGCGCGAGGTGACGAAGGAACGCTTCGGGCTCGACCGGTTCCTCGCCGACTGGGACCGGCTGATGGAGGAGGAAGTATGCGCATCGCGATGATCTCGGAGCACGCCAGCCCGCTCGCCGTCCTCGGCGAGGAAGACGCCGGCGGCCAGAACACCCACGTGGCGGAACTCGCGGCCGCGCTGGCCGGCGAGGGACACGACGTCCGCGTCTACACCCGCCGCGACTCCCCCACCCTGCCCGACGCCGTGTCCACCCCGGACGGCTATCACGTCTGCCACGTGCCGGCCGGGCCGCCACGGCGGGTCCCGAAGGACGAACTGCTGCCGTACATGGGCGAGTTCGGCAGCTGGCTGGCCGACACCTGGCGGCGCGACGGCTGGACCCCGGAGGTGGCCCACGCACACTTCTGGATGAGCGGACTGGCCACCGTGCACGCGGGCCGGCGGACCGGGGTGCCGACCGTGCTCACGTACCACGCGCTCGGCACGGTGAAGCGCCGCCACCAGGGCGCCCGGGACACCAGCCCACCAGGACGGATCGGCTACGAACGGGCGCTCGGGCGGGCCGTCGACCGGGTCGTCGTGCAGTGCAGCGACGAGGTGGCCGAGCTGGTCCGGATGGGCGTACCCCGGTCCCGGATGGCGCTGGTCCCCTCCGGCGTCAACCAGCGCGTGTTCCACCCGGCCGGCCCGGCCGCGCCGCGCGACCCGGCCAGGCCTCGCATCCTCACGGCCGGCCGGCTGGTGGAGCGCAAGGGCTTCCTGGACGTGGTCCGAGCGCTGCCCGCGGTGCCGGACGCCGAGTGCGTCGTGGTCGGCGGCCCGCCGGCCGAGTTGCTGCCCGCCGACGCCTTCGCCCGGCGGCTGCGGGCGCTCGCCGAGTCCTGCGGGGTCGCCGACCGGGTCCGGCTGGTCGGCGGGGTGCCCCGGGAGGAGATGGCCGGCTGGTACCGCTCGGCCGACGTGCTGGTGGCCACCCCCTGGTACGAGCCGTTCGGGCTCACCCCGCTGGAGGGGATGGCCTGCGGCGTACCGGTGATCGGCAGCAACGTCGGCGGCATCGCCGACACCGTCGTCGACGGGCTCACCGGCGACCTGGTGCCGCCTCGCGACCCCCGCGCGCTGGCCACCGCGATCCGCCGGCTGCTCACCGACAAGGTACGCCGCTTCGCGTACGCCACGGCGGCGCTGGACCGGATCCGGAGCCGGTACTCGTGGAAGCGCTGCGCCGAACAACTCAACGCGGTCTACGCCACGGTGACCACGGTCGCCCGTCCCGCCCGGGCGGTGGCCTGATGACCGACATGATCGACGCGCACCTGTCCGGGCTGGCGGCGGCGCTGCTGCCGTTCCGGCGGGAGGCCGAGCGGCTCGCCGACTGGGGCACGGAGCTGGCCTGGACGCTCGTCCGGGGCGGACGGATCCTCGTCGCGGGCAACGGGGGCAGCGCCGCGGAGGCCCAGCACCTCACCGCCGAACTCGTCGGCAAGCTCCACGACGACCGGGAACCCCTGTCCGCCATCGCCCTGCACGCCGAAACCTCCGCGCTCACCGCCATCGGCAACGACTACGGCTACGACGAGGTCTTCGCCCGCCAGGTCCGCGCCCACGGCCGAACCGACGACATCCTCCTGCTCCTGTCCACCAGCGGCACCAGCACCAACCTGCTCACCGCCGCCCACGCCGCACGCGAGACCGGACTGCGCTGCTGGGCCTTCACCGGCCCGACACCCAACCCCCTCGCCGACGCCTGCCACGAGGTCCTCGCCGTTCCGTCACCGGACAGCCAGGTGGTGCAGGAGCTGCACCTGGTCGCCACCCACCTGCTCTGCGAGTACGTCGACCAGGCCCTCCCCTTGATCCGGCAGCTGCCCACGACGACCGTGACCGCGCCCCGGGGCAACAGCATCGCCGGGTGGGCACCACCGCTCGTCCCGGTCCTCCGCGACGGGCACACCGCGAACGGACACACCGCCAACGGGCAACGCGCGAACGGGCACACCGCCAACGGACACACCGCCAACGGGCAGAGCGCCAACGGACACCGCGGCACGGGCCACAGCGTCGACGGCCACGGGCGGAACGGGCACCACCGCAACGGGACCACCGGCACCGGTTGGGTGGAGCGGTGAGCGGGCCGCTCGTCGTGGTCGGCGACGCCCTGCTGGACCGGGACGTGACGGGCACGGTGAACCGGGTCTGCCCGGACGCCCCCGTACCGGTGCTGGACGAGCGCACCGCCGTGGACCGGCCCGGCGGGGCCGGCCTGGCCGCGCTGCTCGCCGCCGCCCAGGACACCGAGGTCGCGCTGGTCACCGCGCTCGCCGACGACGCCGGCGGGGCCCGCCTCGCCGAGTTGTTGGCCGAAGCGGGGGTGGCGGTCTATCCGGTGCACCTGCCCGGCGCGACCGCCGAGAAGATCCGGCTGCGGGCGGGCGGACAGACGCTGCTCCGGCTGGACCGGGGCGGCGGCCCGCAGCCTCCCGGCGAGCCGCCGGAGGCGGTGCTGGAGGTGCTGTCCCAGGCCCGGGCCATCCTGGTCAGCGACTACGGTCGCGGCCTGATCCGGCAGCCGACGCTGCGCGCCGCGCTCGCCGAGGCGTCCGCCCCGGTGGTGTGGGACCCGCACCCGCGCGGCCCGGCCGCCGTGGCCGGGGCCCGGCTGACCACGCCGAACCTCGCCGAGCTGCGGCAGCTCACCGGCGACGCGGGGGCCGGCTCGGCGCTGTCCACCGCGACCCGGGCCGGGCACGAGCTGCGACGCCGCTGGCGGGTCGGCGCGGTCGCGGTGACCATGGGTCCGGACGGCGCGGCGCTCTGCCACGCCGGCAGCACCCCGCTGGTCGTGCCGCCACCGTCCATTCCGAACCGGGTCGAGGACACCTGCGGCGCCGGCGACCGGTTCGCCGCCACCGCCGCCCTGGCGCTCGGCGACGGCGCGCTGGTCTCCGAGGCGGTCGGCGCGGCGGTGGCCGCCGCGTCGGCGTACGTGGCGGCGGGCGGGGCCGCCGGCCTGCACCGCGAGCCGGCGCAGCCCCCGACACCCGCCGCCGCCCGCACCGCCGAGGAGCTGGTGGCTGCGGTACGCGCCGACGGCGGCACCGTCGTCGCCACCGGCGGCTGCTTCGACATCCTGCACGCCGGGCACGTCGCCACCCTCCAGGCGGCCCGCCGTCTCGGCGACTGCCTGGTGGTCTGCCTGAACTCCGACCGCAGCGTACGCGGGCTGAAGGGGCCGGAGCGCCCGGTCAACCCGGAGGCGGATCGGGTCCGGCTGCTGACCGCCCTGGACTGTGTCGACGCGGTGCTGGTGTTCGACGAGCCCACCCCGCACCGGGTGCTGGCCCGGCTGCGGCCCGACGTCTGGGTCAAGGGCGGCGACTACGCCGGGAACGGCGGGCCGGAGCTGCCCGAGGCGGATCTGGTCCACCGCTGGGGCGGCCGGGTCGTCACCGTCCCCTATCTGGCCGGCCGATCCACCACGGGCACCATCTCCGCCGCGCGCCAGCGCGGCCTCCACCTCGTCAAGGGAGCGGCAGTATGAGCGAGCGTCAGCGGAGTGCTGGCAGTGGCATCAACGGCAGGGCGGTCCTCGTGACCGGCGGGTCGAGCGGCCTGGGCGCGGCGGTGGTGACCGCGGTCGCCAAGGCCGGTGGGCGGCCGTACGTGCTGGACCGGCAGGCGCCCGCCGACGGGGTGCCCTGGGTCGAGTGCGACCTCGCCGACACCCGCGCCGCGGAGGCGGCCACCCGCCAGCTCGCCGAGCAGGCCGGCGGGCTCGACGGTGTGGTGACGGCCGCCGGCGTGGACGTGCCGGGGCGGCTGGCCGACGTGCCGGGCGACACCTGGGACCGGATCGTGACGATCAACCTGCTCGGCACCGCCGCGGTGGTCCGGGCGGCTGTGCCGTACCTGGAACGCGGGCACGGCACGGTGGTCACCGTGGCGTCCACGCTGGGCGTCAAGGCGGTCAGCGACGCGACCGCGTACTGCGCGGCGAAGTTCGGGGTGGTCGGCTTCACCCGGGCGCTCGCCGCCGAGCTGGCCGGGACGGTCGGCGTGACGCTGCTGATCCCCGGTGGCATGCGGACGGCGTTCTTCGACGACCGGGACGAGAAGTACCGGCCCGGCCCGGACGCGATCCTCAACGACCCGGCCGACACTGCGGAGGCGGTGCTGTTCGCCCTCGCCCAGCCGCCGGGCTGCGCGGTACGCGAGCTGGTGGTCTGCGCCGAGCAGGAGTCCTCGTACCCGTGATCCTCGTGCTCCGCGCGCTCGGCGTCGGCGACCTCGCCACCGGGGTGCCGGCGCTGCGCGCGCTGCGCGCCGCGTACCCCGGTGATGAGCTGGCGCTGGTCGCGCCGCGCTGGCTGGCGCCGCTGGTCGAGCTGGTCGATGGGGTGGACCGCCTGGTCGAGGCGGACGGGCTGGGCCACCTGGGGTGGTCCGGACCGACGGCCACGCTGGCGGTGAACCTGCACGGCCGGGGCCCGCAGTCGCACCGGATGCTGGCCGAGGTCAGGCCCGGCCGGCTGCTCGCCTTCGCCAACGCCGAGGCCGGGCACCACGACGGTCCACCGTGGCGGGCCGACGAGCACGAGGTGGACCGGTGGTGCCGGCTGCTGGCCTGGTACGGCATCCCGGCCGACCGGACGGACCTGGCGCTGCACCGCCCCGCACCCGGTGCGCGGCCCAGCGGGGTCAGCATCGTCCACCCCGGGGCGAAGGCCGCCGAGCGGCGCTGGCCACCGGCGCGCTTCGCGGCGGTGGCCCGGGAGCTGACCGCGCGCGGCCACCGGGTGGTGGTGACCGGCAGCCCGGGTGAGCGGGGCATCGCCGACGAGGTGGCCCGCGGCGCCGCGCTGCCGCCGGAGGCGGTGCTGGCCGGGCAGACCGGCCTCGGCGAGCTGGCCGCCCTGGTGGCCCACGCCCGGCTGGTGCTCGCCGGCGACACCGGCATCGGCCACCTGGCCACCGCCTACGGCACCCCGTCGGTGCTGCTCTTCGGCCCGGTTTCGCCCGCGCTCTGGGGCCCGCCGCCGGACCGGCCGTGGCATCAGGCGCTCTGGGCCGGGCCGCGGCCGCCCGGGGACGGGCTCCACCCGGCGCTGGCCGAGCTGGCGGTGCCCGCGGTGCTGGCGGCCGTCGACCGGGTCGAACGGGCCTTTCCCGGTGCGGTGGGGCGGCTCGTCCCGGCCGCCCGGGACGGGACGGACCGAACCGCGCCGACCGAACCGGCGGCCCGGTGCGGCACCCCCGCGGCTACCCGCCGGTAGCTTGCCGCCGTACCCTGAGCCGGTGAGCGGGGAGTACACGCAGGAGTTCGTCGACGTCGACGGGGCGCGGATCGGCGTCCAGGTCTACCCGGAGCCGGACGGGCCGCCCGGCGCGCCGGTGGTGGTGCTCTGGCCGGCGATGGGGGTGCGGGCCCGCTACTACCGGCCCTTCGCCGCGGCGCTGCGCGGCGCCGGGCTCGCCGTCGTCGTGGTCGACCTGCGGGGCACCGGCGAGAGCACTCCGGCTCCCGCGCGCACCTGCCGCTACGGCTACCCCGAACTGGCCGTTGACGTCGGCGCCGTGCTCGACGCGCTCAAGCCCCGGCTGGACGGCCGTACCCGGCTGCTGCTCGGGCACTCCCTCGGCGGGCAGGTCGCGCTGCTGCACCAGGCCCTGCACGACGCGGACGCGGTGGACGGGCTGGCCCTGGTGGCGGTCGGCCTGCCCTGGTGGCGCGGGTACCCGGGGCTGCGCGGCTGGGGCGTGCTGCCGTACACCCAGGGGATCGCGGCGGTGGCCCGGCTGTTCGGCGTGTGGCCGGGCTGGGGGTTCGGCGGCCGGCAGGCCTGCGGGGTGATCCGGGACTGGGCGTACACCGCCCGGACCGGCCGGTTCCCGGTGCTCGACGGGGTCGACGCCGAGGCGGCGGTACGCCGGGTGCGTACGCCGGTCCTCGCGGTGAGCGTGGACGACGACCAGTACACCCCGCACGAGACCCTGGACCACCTCTGCGGCAAGCTCACCGCCGCGCCGGTGACCCGGCACCGCTACACGGTGGCCGAGGCCGGCGGCCCGCTGGACCATTTCACCTGGGTACGCGCGGCGATCCCGCTGGCCGCCCGGGTCGCCGCGTTCGCCGCCACCCTGCCGCGCCGCTGACCGGTGGCCGGGCTGCACGCCGGGTCGGCCGGGCGGGAGCGATCGGGGGCGTAGCCGGCCGGAACGTGGGTATGCCGCACCGCCCGAACACGGCGGAGGGGGATCAGATGTCCGAACGGCACACCGCGTTGCGGTCGATGCACGATCTGGGCCTGGCGGCATGGTTCGGCGGCTCGCTGATGGGCGCGCTCGGCGTCAACGCGGCGGCGGCTCGGGTCGACGACTCGACGCAGCGGCTGCCGGTGGCCTCGGCGGGCTGGGCGCGCTGGACCCCGGTCAACGCGGCGGCGATCGGCGCCCACCTGGCCGGCGCGGTCGGCGAAATGGTCACCGAGAGCCCACGGATGGCGGTGCAGTCCGGGGTGGGGAAGATCAGCGCGGTGAAGACCGCGCTAACCGTGGGCGCGCTGGCGGTCACCGGCTACAGCCGGATGCTCGGCAAGAAGCTGGAGCGGGCGGGCGGGCCGCCCGTCGAGGGAATCACCGAGCCGAGCTATCAGACCCCGGCGAGCGTGGCCTCCTGCCAGCGGCAGATGAAGCTGCTCCAGTGGGCGGTGCCGGCGCTGACCGGCGCGCTGGTGGTGGTGACCGCGTACATGAGCGAGCAACAGAAGCCGGGCCAGGTGCTCCGGGGCATGCTCGGCCGGGCCGGCGGGGTGATCACCCGGCCGAGGATGGCCGGCAAGGTCATCGCGATGGGCGGGCCGAAGATCGGCAAGGCAGTCGGGATGACTGCTCCGAAGATCGGCAAGATCGCCGGCCTGAGGGTCGCCGCGATGGGTGCTCCGAAGATCGGGAAGGTCGTCGGCAAGGGCGCGCCGAAGATCGGCAAGGTCGCCCTGGGCTCGCCGAGGACGATCGCCAAGGTCGCCGCGATGGGCGCGGCCACGCGGCACCTGGTCACGGCCGGCCGTTGACCCGCCGAGCGGACGCCGATCCGGCATGACCGGGCGGGCGGCGGGCATTCAGCGCGGGCACGGGAACCCAGCCAGGGTGAGGTGGCGATGAGCAGCAAGAAACGACCGAGGACGGGCGAGGGGCGGGGGCCCGAGGCGAGCAAGCCGTGGGGCACCACGGACGGTTTCGACGCCGACCCGCCGTGGGGCGCGGGCCAGGACTCGCCGATGGACGAGGGTAGCGAGGAGCCCGCGGTCCCGGAGGGCCGGCGGGGTGAGCGCCGGGCGCGCGGGGCGGCGGCGGGCGGGCCGGCGGCCGGGCGGCACGGCTTCGGGTCGGTGGAGCCGACCCGCACCGCAGAGGCCGGACCGGGCGCGCCGCCGGATCCGGCGCCGTCCGCCCGGACCTTTCCCGACGACAGCGCCGAGGGCGACCTGCCGGACAACGCGCTGGAGGAGGCCACCGGCATGCACCCGGAGGGCGTCCGGCGGCGCGGCTGAGCCGGTACGGCAGTGGCGGCGAGGACACCGACGCGCCGCCCCCGCTGACGACCCGACGCACGGAGCGAGCCCCGCCGGGCCTCGCTCGGCCCGGGGTCAGGATCCCGCGCCGGCCCGCTCCCGGACGGCCTCGACGCCGAGCAGTTCGGCGAGCCGGGCGGCGTCCCGTTGGGCCTGGTCGCCGCAGCAGTTGTTCATCAGGACGTGCAGCTCGGCGCACTGGTCGGCCAGTTCACGCAGCAGCTCGGACCAGTGCCGCAGTTCCTCCTCGCCGTAGGCGTAGCGGAACCTGTCCTGCCTGTCGCCGCTCTCCCAGGCCGTGCTGTGCCCGTGGAACCGGACCACCGCGAGGTCGGCGGTGGTGATCAGGATCGGCGGCACCGAGGAGACGTGGCCCTGCGGCATGTCCACGCAGACGTACCCGAGCCCCTGCTCGCGCAGGAAGGTCACGGTGTCCACCACCGCTTCCTCACTGAACCACGAGGAGTGCCGCAGCTCGACGCAGACCGGCCAGGGCCGGCACCGCCGGGCCGTCTCCCGGATCCGCCGTTTGGCGGCGTCGCCGCGGGCCAGCCAGGGCGGGAACTGCAGCAGCACGGCGCCGAGCCGCTCGGCCGCCGCGAGCGGCGCCAGCGCCGCGTGGAACCGGTCCCAGAGTTCGTCGTACGCCCCTGCGGGCAGGTCCCGCCAGCGGATCAGGCTCGGTCCGCCGGCCGGCCGCAGCTCGCGGGGCAGCGCCGCGACCGGGGTGTGGTGGCCGGTGAAGAGGCGGAACGCCTTGACGTCGAAGGTGAACCCCGGCGGGGTGGCGGCCACCCAGCCCGCCGCCGTCTCCGGCAGCGGGATCGCGTAGTACGACGTGTCCGCCTCGACCAGCCCGAACCGCTCGGCGTAGAAGCCGAGGCGGCCCGCGGGGGTGTTGACCGCGCGGGGATACCAGCCGGAGCGCACCAGCAACTGGTCGGCCCAGGATGACGTGCCCACCTTGATGACACCCATGTCATTCAGTGCACCGCCAACCGGACGAATCGGCAACCGGGACGGTCCCGTGTGGAAGCCGGAAACTGTCGGTGGGCCGTCGTACGGTGTCCGCGGTCGTCAAGCGAAAGGCGGACAACATGAGCGTCTCCGACCAGGTCCTCACCGGTGAGCGGGCGGATCTGCTGGCCAGCCTGCGCCTGCACCGCGGGTTCCTCCGGCAGACCGTGCAGGGCATGACCGACGAGCAGGCGGCCCGGCGCAGCACGGTGAGCGAGCTCTGCCTCGGCGGCCTGATCAAGCACGTGGCGGGCGTCGAGGAGCGGTGGATGCGGTTCGCCGTGGGCGGGGCCGAGGCGATGGAGAGCGAGCCGGTCGACTGGGTCGGGCAGTTCCGGATGGCGGAGGGCGAGACCCTGGCCGCGTTGCTCGCCGAGTTCGACCGGGTGGCCGCCGAGACCGATGCCCTGGTCGCCACCGTCGACCTGGACCAGGCGCACCCACTGCCGGTGGCGCCGTGGTTCGAGCCGGGGGCGAGCTGGTCGGTGCGCCGGGTGCTGCTGCACCTGATCGCCGAGACCGCGCAGCACGCCGGCCACGCGGACATCATCCGCGAGTCGATCGACGGGGCGAAGACGATGGGGTGACCACCCGAGGCAGGTGAGCGGTCTCACGCCGGGTTCGGGTGACCGGCGCGGGTTTCCATGTGACGTCACGAAGCGTGGCGGCGCTGAGGGACACGAGATGACCACACACCGGATGGACCAGGAGACCGTCGAGCGGCTGCTCGTCGGTCCGGGCGCCGACGCGCAGGACGTTCCCGAGGTGCTCGTCCGGCTCCTCGCCGCCGTCCGCGTCGCCGCCCGCCCGCACGAACTCGGCGGCGAGGCGGCCGCCCTCCAGGCTTTCCGCACGGCGCGCGCCGGACTGCTCCCGGCGGCGCCCCGCCCCGGGCAGGGGTTCGTCGCCAGCCTGCTCAGCGCGAAGATCGCGCTCGCCGCGCTGCTGGCCGCCGCCACCGGTGGCGTGGCGCTCGCCGCCGCCACTGACACGCTGCCGGCGCCGATCAGCGGCGGTGCCGAGACCAGCGCGACGCCGAAGGCCGGGGTCGGGTTGCCGGGCTCGCCGACGACCGGGCCGGGCGCCTCGCCCCCCCCGGCCGCCGAACCCAGCCCGACCGCCGGTCCGACCGGCCAGCCGAGCACCTCGGCTCGCCTCACCGGGCTCTGCCGCGCGTACCTCGTGAAGGCAGCTGAACAGCGACGGCGCGTGCTGGAGACGCCGAGCTTCGCCGACCTGGTCTCGACCGCCGGCGGCCGGGACAAGGTCACCGGCTACTGCGAGCGGCTGCTCGACGCGCCGGACAAGGAAAAGGGCACCAGCAACGGGACGAAAGAGCGGACCGACAGCCCGCCCACCGGACCCGCTACCGGCCAGCCGGCCGGTGGCCAGGCAACCACCGCCACCACCCCGGCCGTCACGGGGCCGCCGGCGATCCGCCCGGCGGGTCCGTCCGTGCACCTGTCCGCCCCGGTCCGGCCGACCCTGCGCTGAGCGGCCGGGCACGAGGCCCCGGACGCCCCGTCCGGTCGCGCGGCGCGGCCACTGCCGGCGGTCGGTTTCGGCCGGCGCACCTCGGGCCGGTGACCTGCGGCGGCCGGGCTGATAGCTTGCCCCGGTGACCCCGCGGCGTCGCCGACTGGCGATCCTCTTTCGCCTGGCCACCGTGCTCAGCGTGGTGGCCGGCGTCGTGCTCACCGCCCTCGGCCCGGCCACGGTGACCGGGCTGCTGCCCTACTTCACCATCCAGAGCAACGTGGCGGTCGGCGGGTTCGCCGGATACGCCGCCTGGCGGTGCTGGCACGACCGGCCGGAGCCGCCGTCGGTGCTCAAGGGTGCGGTGACTCTCTACATCACCATCACCGGGGTGGTCTACCACCTGGTGCTGGCGAATCCGGCCAGCCCGTTCGCGATGGCCCAGCCCGGCCGGGCGCTCGGCGAGGCGCTGGGCAACCAGTTCCTGCACACCGTCGTGCCACTGCTCGCGGTCGCCGACTGGGTGCTGTTCGACCAGCGCGGCCGGCTGCGCCTCCGCTACGCGGCCTGGTGGCTGGCGTTCCCGTTGGCGTACCTCGGGTTCGCCCTGGTGCGCGGCCTGATCGTGCACCGCTACCCGTACCCGTTCGTCGACGCCGGTCAGCTCGGCTACGACGGGGTGGGGCTCAGCTCGCTCGGTTTCGCGTTCGCGTTCTGGCTGCTCGGGCTCCTGTTCGTCGGCGTCGACAAGGGGCTGGCCGGGCGGACCCGAGCGGTGCTCTCCCCCGCCGGCGCCGTCGCGGCGCGGCCCGCCGCCGCGGGATCCTCCGGGCCGGCGGAGCAGACCACGGCGGGGCAGCGGTGACCGGGGTTCAGCTGCGCGCGGGCGGCGGTCAGCCCCGCTCGACGAGCCCGCGCACATACGCGGCCTGACCGGCGTGCTGCAGATCGTCGTCCAGCAGACTCACCAGCCGCACGCCGAGGGTGACCGGCGGGTCCCAGTTCAGGTCGACCACCCGGTCGAGGTCGGCGGGGCGCACCCCGCGCAGATACCGTCGGGTCCGGTCGACCACCGCAGCGTGGTAGTCGAGGAGCACCTGACCGTTCTCCGGCCGTACGGTGGCGACCTGTTCGGGGCCGTACCCGAAGCCGGTGTCGTCCGGGTCGGCGGTCATCCCGAAGCTCCGCGCCCAGTCGCCGGTGACCCAGATCTGCTCCTCCCCCAGCAGGTCGGCGACGCCGTGATCCTGGATCCGGGTCAGGTGCCAGACCAGCCAGCCCACCGTGTTCGCCCCGGGTGCCGGAGGCTGGCGCAACTGCTCCGGGCTCAGACCGTCGACCGCTGTCGCCACCAGATCGGGCAGCCGGTCGTACGCCTCGGTCAGCAGATCGTTCACGTCCACTCGTCCACGCTCCTCGCCGTCGGTGCCACCGGGGCAGTACCGCCCACCGGGCCGGGCAAACCTCACCTCTTAGGGTGATCGCGTGGTCGCGGCGCTGGAGCTGTATCTCGACACGGACGCCACCCGGCGGATCCGGGTGCTCTGGGACGCGCTGGAGTCCGAGGGCGTGCAGAGCATGCGGTCGCTGCTGGAGCAGCGGCACCGCCCGCATGTCTCGCTCGCGGTGGCGCCCCGGTTCGACCCGGAACGGGTGGCCGAGGCGCTCGCCGGGATGGTGGTGGCCGCGCCGTTGCGGCTGGAGTTCCAGCACGCGGGGCAGTTCGTCGGGCGGGTGCTGTGGCTCGGGCCGGCCCCGACCGCCGAGTTGCTGGCCCACCACGCCCAGGTGCACCAGCGGCTGGCCCGGGCCGGGATCGGGCTGGTCGAGCACTACCAGCCGGGACGCTGGGTGCCGCACTGCACGCTCTCCATGCGGGTGCCGAACCCGCTGATGGGCGCGGCGGTGCGCCGCTGCCTGGAGGTGCTGCCGCTGACCGCCACCGTGGTCGGCGCGGCCATCACCGATCACGCCCGGGGCATCTCCCATCCGCTTCCGTGAGGTTCAGCGCGGGCCGAGGTCGACGATGAAGGTCGGGTACTCGGGTTGCGGGCAGGGCTCACCGCGGTGGCCGAGCCGCTCGTAGAAGGGCGCCGCCCGCTCCCGGTGCGCCTGCCACTCCAGGTGGCGGGCCCGCCCGGCCGCCCACCGCGTCACCGCCGCGAGCAGCGTCCGGCCCACCCCGTGTCGGCGCCGGTCCGGGCGTACGTAGAGGTCGTGCAGGCGCGCGGTCCGGTGCGTGTCGCCGGAGCGCAGGTGCGGGCCGTGATCCTGGGCGGCGGCGTACCCGGTCAGCCCGCCGGCGTCCACCGCGCCGAGCAGCGCCCAGCGCGGGTCGGCGAGCAGGCGCAGGAAGTGCTCCCGGTGCGTCTCGGCGGGCTCGTCACCGACGCCCATGTCGCGCAGCATCGGCCACAGCTGCGGCCAGTCGGCGGCGGTCAACTCCCGTACGGTCGTCATGCCGGCCAGGATGCGGGCCGAGGGTGGCTTCCGGCCAGCCGGTTTCGGGCCGGGCGGGCTCAGCGGACCGCTCCGGCCGGTTCACTCCGGTCGACTACGGCAGCGGGTCGACCTGGTGCACGAGCGGCTGGACGCGCACGGCGCCCGGCCGAGGACCGGGGTGGGGCGGGACCCGCGCACCGGCGACGGTACCGTTGCGCCTCATCATGCCCTTGCGGGGCGGTCGTCCGCCGGCCCGGCGCTGGCGAACCTGACGGAGGATGGCGCAATGTCCAACGGCGAGGAACCGTTCGCATCCCACGACGACGTGTCCGCACGGCCGAGGTTCGACCCGGCGCTGCGCGGCTACGACAAACGCCAGGTGGACCGGTACGTCGAGCAGATGGAAGCCGAACTGTCCGCATTGGCGGCCGGCCGGGACCGGGCGTACGCGCAGGTGCGGGAGCTGACCACGCAGGTGCAGCGGACCCAGGCCGAGGCGGCGGAGCTGCGGCAGCGACCGGCCGAGGTGGACCGGGCGTCCTTCCGGGACCTCGGTCCGATGGTCGAGCAGATCCTCGACCTGGCCGAGCGGCAGTCCGCCCAGATCACCGAAACCGCGACCAGGCGCGCCGCCGACCTGCAGGAGCAGGCCGAGAAGGTACTGGCCTCGGCGCAGGAGGAGGCCGTCCGCCAACTGCGGGAGCTGGAGGACGATCTGTCGGCGCGCCGCGCCGAGCAGGAGAACGCGCACGAGGAGCAGCGCGCCGCCGCGCAGGCGGAGCTCACCGCGATCCGGGAGATGGCCGAGAAGCTGCGCGTCGAGGGGCAGGCCGCCCACGAGCGGGCGCAGCAGGAGGCGAAGCGGATCGCCGAGCAGAGCGCGCAGCAGGTCGACCAGGCCCGCTCCGCCTCGGAGGCGCTGGTAAAGGCGGCCCGCACCCAGATCCAGCAGGAGGTCCAGGCCACCCGGAGCAAGGCCCAGCAGGAGCTGGCCCAGTGGCAGGCCACCATGGCCCGCGAGCTGGACGAGCGGCGGGCCGCCGCCGAGCAGGAGCTGGCCGACCGGGCCAGCGCCGCCGAACGGGACATCGCCGCGCTGGTCGCCGAGGCCCAGCAGTACGCCACCGAGGTCCGCGAACGGGTCGACGAGGAGACCGCGGCGCACCAGGAGCAGCTCTCCACGGTGCAGCAGGAGATCCAGCAGCGGCAGGAGACCCTCACGCAGCTCCAGGCCGAGCTGGAGAGCGTCGGCCAGCGGCTGGAACGGACCCGCCAAGAGATCGCCACGGTCGAGCAGGAGGGGGCCGCGCTGGAGGAGCGCCTGGTCGAGGTACGCCGGGACCTGGCGGCCGAGACCAAGCGGCTCGACGAGGCGCGGCGGGCGGCGGACCTCGCCGAGCAGCACGCCAAGGAGACCCGGGCCCGGGTGCAGCGCGAGGCGAAGCGGGTGGCTGACCTGGCCGCCGCGGCGGTCATGGCGGCCGCTGCGGGCGGCGCGGCAACCGCCGAGTATCCGCAGGTCGCTCCCCGCCCCCTCGGCGACGGCGCGGGCCACGACGCGGCCGACCGTCCGGCGGCGGAGCGCCTCGAGGGCCCGGAACTGCCGACCGGTGACGCGAACGCCTCGCGCGCGCCGCTGAACGGCCCCACCTTCGACGCGTTCGCGGTGCGTCCGCCGGCGCAACGCACCGCCGCCGAGGCGGAGTCGGCCGTGCGGACCGCCGAGGAGCCGGCGGCGGGCCCCGACGTCGGGATCTCGGCCAACGCCTGAGCCGGCCGTCCTGACCGGTGCCCGGCCCGGGTGCCGGTCAGGATCCGGCCGGCCCGGCGCCGGCTCCGTCCGGTGTCGAGGCAGGTCGTCCGGCCGCCGGCGCAGCGCACCACGCCCAGGCCGCCGGAACGCCGGCGGGCGAACTCTTGATCTGCATCTTGAAGCATGCAAATATTCGGATCACTTTGCGTGCTGCTCCGACTTCGAGGGGTTGATCAACGTGCGGAAGGTTTCCTCCGTCGCGACGGCTGTCGCGCTGGCGACCGCCTGCTCCGGCGTCGCCGTCATCAGCGCTGCGGCGCCGGCCGGCGCATCCTGCAGCCACTCCCGCACCAACGTCGACACCGCGGGCGGCCAGCTCTTCAACGCCAGCAACGTCAACATCCGCTCCGGCCCGCACACCAGCTGCGCCTCCCTGGGGTACGGGCAGTACAGCCACAACGTCGACTTCTGGTGCTTCACCAACGGCGACAAGGTCACCGCCAACGGGCACACGACCTACACCTGGACCTACCTGAAGGACACCACGACCGGCGTGTCCGGCTGGGTGGCGGACGCCCTCCTCGACAACCTCGGCAGCAACATCGCCTGCTGACCGCCGGCCGCCCCCACCGGCGGCCAGCGAACGGGCAGGATGGTTCGCCATGACCACCGAGCCCCGCCTCTACCCGCCGATCGAGCCGTACGCCACCCACCGGATCGCCGTCGGTGACGGCCACGAGCTGTACGTGGAGGAGGTGGGCCGGCCGGACGGCCTACCCGTGGTGTTCCTGCACGGCGGGCCCGGCGGTGGCCTCGTCCCGGCGGCGCGGCGGTTCTTCGACCCGGACCGCTACCGGGCCGTGCTGTTCGACCAGCGCGGCGCGGGCCGGAGCACCCCGCTGGGCGGACTGCGCGCCAACACCACCTGGCACCTGGTCGACGACATCGAGGTGATCCGGGAGCGGCTCGGGATCGACTCCTGGCTGGTGTTCGGCGGCTCGTGGGGGGTCACCCTCGGCCTGGCGTACGCGCAGAGCCACCCGGACCGGGTCACCGGCCTGATCCTGCGCGGCGTCCTGCTGCTGCGGCGCAGCGAGCGGAACTGGTTCTACCAGGGCGGGCTGCGCCACCTCCAGCCGGACGAGTGGGACCGGTTCATCGCCCCGATCCCCGAAGCGGAGCGGGACGACCTGCTGGGCGCGTACCACCGGCGGCTGCACGGGCCCGACGACGCCGAGGCCCGCGCGTGCGCCGTCGCCTGGGGCCGGTGGGAGGCGGTGAACTCCGCGCTGCGCCCCGACCCGGACCTGCTCGCCCACTTCACCGCCGACGAGCACGCGCTGCCGATCGCGCGGATCCTCTCCCACTACGCGCTGCACGGCGGCTTCTTCACCAGCGAGACGCAACTCCTCGACGGGGTGGACCGGATCCGCCACCTTCCCGCCGTCATCATCAACGGCCGCTACGACCTCTGCTGCCCACCGGTGTCGGCGTATGACCTGGCGCGGCGCTGGCCGGAGGCCGAACTGCGGATCGTGCCCGACGCCGGCCACTCCGCGGCGGAACCGGCGATCGCCCGGGAACTGCTGCGCGCCACCGACCGCTTCGCCGACCTGCTCACCGGCTGAGCCCCGTCCGCAGGCCGGCCTTCGCCGCCTGCGCCGGGCTGACCGCCGCAGTCGCCCGTCATTCGACCAGGAGGGCCCGGACGGCGGCGGCGATCACCGGGTCGACCGGGAACCGCTGCTCCAGCCAGCCCAGCGTCACCCGGGCCGCCTCCCGGTTGCCCCGGTAGCCGGGCACCATCTCGGCCAGCGGCAGCACCTCCGGCGGGTACGCCCCCTCCACCCGGCGGCTCGGGTCGAACGGGTCCCGCCGCTGCGCCGCCGCCGGAGCGGTGAGCCGCAGCAGGGCGAGCACCCGGTCCACCGCGTACGACTGGATGAACCGCGCCGCGGTGAGCCGTTCCCCGCGCAGCTCGCGATGCAGGCCGACGTAGAGGTTGGTGAGCGCCTCGTTGAGGTGGAACTCGACGGTGTCGTACGGCGTGGCGGGGCGCGCCGGTGGCCCGCACTCGGCCAGCCCGGCGGGCGCGTCGGACCGCTGCCACACCACCCGGGCGCCGGTGAACGGCAGGCGCCGCAACTCGTCCACGGTGAAGACCGCGTACTCAACGAAGATCCCGTCGGCGTAGCGCGCCTTGCGGCCGTTGCGTTCGTTGGCGAAGCTGTACGCCACCGGGCCGGGCGCGGCCAGCCAGTCGACCGACTCGACGTAGCGGGGCACCGCGCCGTCGGCGACGACGAGGAAGAAGTCCAGGTCGGAGTGGGCGTCCAGCCGGTCGTGCTCGGCGCCGGCCGAGCCGAGGCCGAGCAGCGCCACGGTGTCCGGCCGGGTGGCGAGGTGAGCGGCGAGCTCGTCGAGTCGACGCAGCATCGGGTGCAAGCCGTCGTCCCTTCCGTGAAGAGTCGACGTTTCAGCCCGTACGGCCCTGCTCGCCGCCGGGGTCGCGACACCGATGCGGCCCATCATCGTTCTCCGGCGGATGCCGCACAAGCGCACCTGTCCCGCCCCGGCCGACAATGGCAAGATCGACCGGGTGACGGGTTCGCTGTTGGCGGTCAGTGACCTCCATGTGTCGTACGCCGAGAACCGCCGCATCGTGGACGGCCTGCGACCGGAGTCGGCGGACGACTGGCTCATCGTGGCCGGCGACGTCGCCGAGCTGTTCGGGCACGTGGAGCGGACGTTGCGCCAGCTCCGCGACCGGTTCGCCAGGGTGATCTGGGTGCCGGGCAACCACGAGCTCTGGACGCACCCGGCCGACCCGGTGCAGCTGCGCGGCCGGGACCGGTACGACGCGCTGGTCCGGATGTGCCGCGACCTCGGTGTGCTGACCCCGGAGGACGACTATGCGGTGTGGCGCGGCGAAGGCGGGCCGGTCACCGTCGCGCCGCTGTTCCAGCTGTACGACTACTCGTTCCGGGCGCCCGGCACCACGTCGAAGGAGGCGTCGCTGCAGCGCGCGTACGACGCCGGGGTGGTCTGCACCGACGAGCTGCTGCTGCACCCCGACCCGTACCCGGACCGCGAGTCCTGGTGCTGGGCCCGGCTCGCCGAGACCGAGCGGCGGCTGGCCGGCGTCGACCCGGCGCTGCCGACGGTGCTGGTCAGCCACTGGCCGCTGGTCCGCGAACCCACCGAGGTCCTGTGGTACCCGGAGTTCGCGCAGTGGTGCGGCACCGACCGGACCGCCGACTGGCACGTCCGCCACCGGGCCGTCGTCGCGGTCTACGGGCACCTGCACATCCCGCGCACCACGCACTACGACGGGGTGCGTTTCGAGGAGGTGTCGCTGGGCTACCCGCGCGAGTGGACCCGGCGCGGTGGTGAGCCGCGACCGATGCGGCGGATCCTGGGCGGTGCGGCGTGATCGAGGCACTGCTGCCGCCGGCTGCCGTACCCGTCGAGGCGTTCTCGGATCTTCCCGGTGAATGCCCGTACCCGGGCGAGGAGGATCTCGTCGCGAGGGCGGTGGAGACCCGCCGACGCGAGTTCGTCACCGCCCGCCGGTGCGCCCGGGAGGCCCTCGCCCGCCTCGGGTACGCCCCGGCCCCGATCCGCTCCGGCCCGCGGCGGGAACCGGTGTGGCCGGCGGGCGTGGTCGGCAGCATCACCCACTGCGCCGGTTACCGGGCCGCGGCGGTCGGCAGGGTCACCGAGCTGGCCGGCCTCGGCATCGACGCGGAACCGCACGCTCCCCTGCCGGACGGCGTGGGCGCGCTGGTGACCGTCGCCGGTGAGCCGGACCTGCTGGGCCGCCTCGCCGACGCCGACCCGGGCGTGCACTGGGACCGGTTGCTGTTCAGCGCCAAGGAGTCGGTCTACAAGGCGTGGTACCCGCTGACCGGGCGCTGGCTCGGCTTCGAGGACGCCGAACTGTCGGTCGACCCCGCCGCCGGGGCCTTCACCGCGCGGCTGCTGGTGGACGGCAGGCGTACCGACGGCGGGCCGTCGCTGACCGAGCTGTGCGGCCGGTATCTGGTCGCCCGCGGCCTGGTCGTCACAGCCGTGGCGGTGGCCCGCTGACCTCTGCTGCCAGGTCGCCGATGTGGCGGTGTCGCGCCGCCGCCGACACCACCGCATCGCCGACCCGGGCGGGGCCGGGCGACCCGTCAACGACGCCGCTGCGGCGTCGTGTCCTGCCCACGATCCGCTGCGGGAGCGGATACGGTCCCGGAATGACCACGGAAACCGCCATCCGGCACGCCGGCGGCACCCTGCTCGACTACTACCTGTTGCGGGCCGAGGCGGACCACGCCGAGGTGACGGGGCTGCTGGTCGAGGAGTTCGTCCTGGCCGACGACCTGGCCGCGGCACGGCTGCGCAGTGCCGGGTGGACGCCGGCCGACGGCGGCTGGTGGAGTTCGGCCGCGTACGCCCGGGCGGTCCGCACCGACCCGCGGCTGCGCGCCCGCCTGGCGGCGGTCGACCGGGCCACCGCCGAGGCGACCTACCACCGGCTCGGCGGTGGCGACCTGCCCGCCGAGGAGGAGCTGCGCGGCCACTTCCGCGACGACGTTCCGCTGGCCACCGGTGCGCCGCTACGCCTGAGCGACGGCCCGGACGTCCACCGGATCCTCTTCGCCGGTGAGCTGGACGACCGCCGGTTGGCCCGGCTGGGCGCGCTGCTCCGGCTGGACGATCCGGACGGGGCGCGGCCCGGCGTGGTCGGCACCGGGCGGCTCCGGGTCAACGACACGAACGTCCGCTGGGACCTGCGGCGCGTCGGCGGCGGCATCGCCTGGTGCTTCGATGTGACCGCCGAGCCGGCCGGTGGCGACGCGCTGCCCTGGGTGCTCCGCCAGCTCATCGGCGTGGCGCGCGGCCACGGCCTGTTCCCCGCCACGATCGAACGCCTCTCCTGACCAGCTCAGCCGGCGGGGCGGGCCTCCTGGCCGACCGGCACGGCATGACGATCCTGCTCGCCACCCACGGGCGGGCCATCGCCGCCCGCTGCGACCGGCTGATCCGCCTCAACGACGGACGGGTCGTCGAGGACGTCGACCTCACCGAGGGTGAGGATCCGGCCGACACGTACCAGCGCGCCAGCCGGTTGCGGCTGTAGCTCGGCCGGCCGCCACGCGTACCCGCACCGCCCTGCCGGGGCCGGTCCGGCTCAGCGTTTGCGGGCCCGGGCGGTGGCCCGCGCGTTCGCCTTCTCGATCGCCCGGACCAGGTCGTCCTTGTTCAGGTTCTGCGGGTCCTCGATGCCCACCTTCCGGGCCACCTCGTCGAGGTGGCCCTTGCTGGCGTTGACGTCCACGCCCTGCGCGGTGGGCCGCCGCCGTTGCGCCGACTCCGGTGTGCCCAGCGCCGCCTGCGGGTCCGAGGGCCCCCGGTGCTCCTTCGGTTCCCAGTGGTCGCCGACCTTCTCGTGGGTGTGCTTCAGCGACGCGTACGCGGTCCGGTGCGCCCGTTCCCCGTCGCCGTAGGTCTCCTCGGCCGACTCCAGGGTCTTCTTGTACGTGCGTACCGCCTTGTCGTCGGAGCGGGCGACGGTCGACGGCACCTCGGGCCGCATCTGTTCCGCCTGCTCGTGCTTGTCCCCCATGGCTGTTGCCTCCCCTGCGGTTCCCTGCCCGGCGCTGCTGGCCCGCGGCCGGTTCCGGCCGGCACGGCGCCGGTCGTGTCATCGCTCCCAGCCGTCGCGGGCGGCGGAGGTGCCGGCGGGCATGACCCGACCAGCGGTGCTCGACACGGCGTTTCCGACCTGGTCGGCCAGGCGTGCGGAGCTGCCGCCCGCGGTCCGCAGCCGCTGCAGGCCCAGGCCGCCGAGGAACACGGCTGCCGCGAGGTAGCCGGCCGTCAGTCCCGCCGCCGCCATCCGCCGCGGCAGCATCGCCTCCAGCATCCGCAGCGTGGTCGTCGAGGCCGCCCCGATCCCCAGCACCACGCACCCGCCGGCGGCGGCCAGCAGCAGGAAGCCGACACCCGCCGGCCGGGCGGCGTCGGTCAGCTGCGCCCGCACCGCCCGCACCTCCTCGCGGACCACGTCGGCCACGTCCGCCGCCAGGCGCTCGACCGGGGCGCCCCGCCCCGCGGGCCCGCCAGCACGGCCTCCGACGGTGTCACTCATCGGGCCTCCCTCGACTCGTCAAGACCCGCCTGCGTACCCGGAAACCGCGACGGCAATCAGCCCGCCCGTGTGTCGGAGGGTGCCCGGACGGTCACGCCGGGCACAATCGGGGATCGTGGTGTGAGCAGAGGTGCTCCCTCCGGAGGTGCCCGTTGTCGCGGTGTCGAGGCCGACTGACCAGGTGGACGCTGCGTGGCATCCTCCTGGTCGGCGGCGTTCTCGCCGTCTGGGGCCTGTCCGACACGGTCGCGGATGACCCGGCTCAGGCTGCCGCGCCGACTCGGTCCTGCCTCCTCGGGGACGCGCTCGACGGTGCCGACCGGATCCTCGGCGGTGTCCTGAGCTGCATGCCGCACTCCGCGCCCGCTTCACACAGCGGGGGTGAAGCATCCGCCGTCGGGGGCGGCGTGCCGGCGGTGAACAGACGCCAGCCACCGATGCGAGTTCCGGCGAATGCCCCGCCCGCGCGGGTGCCGGCACCGGCACGGTCCGCGTCGCACGCCCCCGTCCGCTCGAGCGCGGACACCGTCGTCGAAGCGACCACTTCGGTGACCGGTCGGGTCGTGGACCTCGCCTCGCCCGTCGTTGCGGAAGTCGCCGAGGCAGGGCTGCTGAAACCGGTCGGCAGTGTGCTCCGGCCGCTGGTCGAGCCGATCGTGGACGTGCTGCCGCCGGCTCTGGACCCGGTGCTCGACCTGACCCAGCCGATCATCGGCCCACCCGCTACGGCCACCGACCCGGTCGTGACCGCGCCGCCGGCGGTGGCCGCCGGCGCGCCGGCGGTCACCGCACCCACCGCGCTCGCCCGCCCGGCGCCACCGGTGGTCGCCAATTATCCGGCACCCCCGGCACCGCCCCGCTGGTCACCGCCCGCGGGCCGCGGCGCGGAGCCACCGGATGCCGCCGCGCTGACGCGGGTGCAATGGCCGGGCCACCCCGGCCACACCCCGGGCGCGACGCCTGCCGCTCCCGCCCGCACCGCCGCCAGCGGCTCCGCCCACGGCGGGATCAGCCTCCCGGCCGACGCGTGCCGGCCCTCCTGGGCCCCGGACCTGCACCTACTCGGCCTGTGCGCCGGTGGGTGCGACCCGCTCGCGGACCGCTCGTACCGACCGGACCCCAGACCCGCCTGAGCATCCCGGGCCGCTGCCGTCTGCGGAGACGGCGCGGTGGGGCCGGGGGTGCACGGGTAACCGCGCCTGGTGCGCTCGTGCCTGCGCTCACCGGGATTCCTGGTCGATCTCTAGTTCCCGCACGGGCACAGCGGCCGTCACCGCTGCCGCTGAAGCCCAACTGCCGCCGCCTTGGTCCGCTCGCAATCGGGACCGCTCGGCCGTCCACCGACCATCTGCAACCGGGAGAATTTCGTGCACCGCACACTGCCCGTCTGCCGCGCCCGTTGGCAGGACATCCCCGACATCGTCGCGCTCGTCGTCGACCCCTTCGCCGGCAGCACCGTCGGCGCGTGGCTGGTACCCGACGAACGCCACCGACGTGACGTGCTCACCGCCGCCATCCGCCTCTGGATCGAGCACGCTCTCCTCTGCGGCGAGGCGTACCTCCTGCCCGGCCACTCCGCCGCCGCGGTATGGCTGCACCGGTACGGCCCCGTCCCACCGCCGACCGAGTACGGCGAGCGGCTCGCCGTCGCCTGCGGCGACTACCTGGACCGGTTCCTCCACCTCGACGACGTCCTGGCCACCCACCGGCCCGCCAATCCCCACAACCACCTGGCGTTCTTCACGGTCGCGCCGAACCCGCACCGGATCAGGCGGGCCACCGCACTGCTCACCACGAGCAACGCGCGGATGGGCCAGGCCCTGCTCCCCGCCTACGCGGAGGCGACCACGATCGCCGAGCGAGACCTGTACGCGCGGCACGGCTACGTCACCCACGAGCCGTTCCGGCTCCCCGACGGCAGCACCGCGTACCCGATGTGGCGCGGCCCGGGTCGGTGGCGGGTCGGCCACCGCCCGCTCAGCCCGGCGATCTGCCCGTATCGGGCCGCCTCGGCGGCATAGCCAGGGTGGCTGGCAAAAGCCCCGCTCAGGTTCCTTGTCGGAGGACAATCTCTGAGTGGGCAGGCAGCAGCATATGGTGCTGGAACAACGGCGAGCCACGAGGGAATCGACGCATGAAAGAACACGGGACTCGTGAGTAACTTCACCATCAGTACGTCTTTCGCGGCAGACGGCACAACGCTGCTCCATGTCCGCGGCGAAATCGATGTCTCCACCTCCGCCGAACTGCTGGCCGCTGTCGTGAACGAGGTCAACCGACGACGTCCGCCCAAGCTGGTGGTCGACATGCTGCATGTGACGTTCCTCGACTCCACCGGCTTGACGACTCTTCTTTCCGCTCATCGGTCCGCCCAGCAACTCGGCACGACGTTGGTCGTACGTGAACTCAGCGCTTTTGTGCGACAGCAACTGCGGGTGGCCGGTATCTACGAAATCCTCACCGAAGTCCATTAGTCGGACGCTCGGCAGCCGCTGGTTGCCTTTCCGGCGGCAGAGGAATAGGTGAGACGATTCCTCACCCATTCGTTCCGCAACTTCATCCGCCGGCAGCCGCCGACGAGGGCCAACTGCTCGGCGCCGGCCCGGCGCATCGGACGGAGAAGAAGGGGTACGCCCTTCGGTGGTCTTCATCCTTGCGCTCGGCGCCGCCCTGCTGCTCGGGACCGGTTCGGTCATCCAGCAGCGGGTCGCCTTCCAGGCCCCGGACGGCCTGGCGCTGCACGTGGGACTGCTGTGGCATCTCGCCCGGCAGCGCCTGTGGCTGCTGGGTCTCGCCGCGACCCTGATGGGCGGCGCGCTCAGCGGTCTCGCTCTCGGTCAAGGCTCGGTCGTGCTGGTGCAGCCCGTCCTGGTACTGCGCCTGCTGTTCGCCCTGTCGGTCGCGGCGCTGTGGACCCGGCGCCCGCTGCGGCGGCGGGACTGGGCGGTGGCGTCCGCGGTCACCGTCGGCATGATCGCCTTCCTGGTGGCGGGCAGTCCCGGACCGGGCAACCCGGAGGGCGTGCCCGCCTGGGACTGGGCGGTGGCGGCGGCCGCCATCGGCGCGCTGACCTGGGCACTCGTCCGCACCGCGCGCCGGCTGCGCCCCAACCAGGAAGCGCCGATGCTGGCGATCGGGGCGGGCATGCTGTTCGGGCTCCAGTCCGCGCTGACCCAGTCGGCCTCGCACCGGCTGTTCACCCAGGGGCTGCTGGCGCTGCTGACCAGCTGGCAACCCTACGCGGTGGCGCTGATCGGACTGCTGGGCACGCTGCTCGCGCAGAGCGCGTACGACCTCGCCCCGCTCTCCGTCGCCTATCCACCGCTCGCCGCGGCCGAGCCGCTCGCCGGTATCGCGGTCGGCATCGGCGTGCTCGGTGGGACGCTGCGGCTGACCCCGGGGGCGATCTCCGTGGAGGCCATCGGCCTGATCGTGATGACGCTCGCGGTGTACCTGCTGGCCGCGTCGCCGCACATCGTCGGCCACCGCGACGAGCCGGCGAAGAAGAAGCACTGACTGGACCCCGTCCAGACCTCGCAACGAAATCTCATCGTTGCCAGCGGTGACGTGAGAGACTACTTTCGAAACATGCCTCTCAAAAATCCGTACGGGGACTTCGAGATCAGCGACCCGCAGGCGCTGCGGGCCCTCGCGCATCCGGTGCGGCTGGCCGTCCTCGGCCATCTCCAACGCCACGGCCCGGCCACCGCGACCCAACTGTCGCCGCACGTGGGCGCCACCCCCTCAGTGGTCAGCTGGCACCTGCGTCACCTGGCCTCATTCGGGCTGGTGACCGACTGGGACGGGGCCACCAACCGGCGCGAGCGCTGGTGGCAGGCGGCGGCCAAGGGGTTCCGGTTCAACCTGCCCGACGACGCCGACGGGCAGAACGCGGCACGCCAACTCCAGGGCGAGATGTTCGCCCAGAGCGCCGAGCTGCCGCAGCAGTGGCTGCTGCACGACGAGCCGCGGCTGGACACCGGGTGGCGGCGGGCCGCGGGCCTGGCCAACACCCGGATCATGCTCACCGCCGAGGAGATGCAGCAGCTCAAAGACGACGTCGAAGCCCTGATCGCCAGATACGTGCAGCGCCCGGAGGCCGAGGCGCCGGCCGGGGCTCGGGGCGTACGGCTGCTGCAGTACGTCCTGCCGGAGCCCGACGGCGACGAGCAGGCCGAGGCATGAGCGCCGTCACCGCCGCCCCGGCCGGCACGGTCCGGACCGGGCGGCACTTCCGGGCGTTCTGGCTGGCCCAGACGATCTCGCAGTTCGGTGACCGGATCACCGAGCTCGCCCTTCCGCTCATCGCGGTCACCATGCTGGCCGCGACACCCGGCCAGGTCGGCCTGCTCACCGCCCTGATCTGGCTGCCGTACCTGTTCGGCGTGTTCGTCGGCACCTGGGTCGACCGGCGTACGCACAAACGGCGGCTGCTGATCGTCGCGGATCTGGTCCGCGCGGTCGTGCTGTTCAGCCTGCCCGTCGCCTACCTGCTCGACGTGGTCAGCCTGACCCAGATGTTCGTCGTCGCGGTGCTCAGCGGCGCCGGCGCGGTGCTGTTCAGCATGGCCTACCCGTCGTTCTTCGTCACGCTCGTGCCGAGCGCGGCCTACATCGACGCCAACAGCAAGCTCAGTCTGAGTCGAGCCGGATCGTCCGTCGCCGGTCCCGCCCTCGGCGGCGCGCTCATCCAACTTCTGACCGCACCCGTCGCGCTCGCCGCCGACGCCCTGTCGTTCCTGGGATCCGCGCTGCTGATCCGGCGCATCCCGGCCGGCGAGGCACCGCCGGCACCGAACCGCTCGTCGACCCGCGCGCTGATCCGGGACGGGCTGACGCTGCTGCTGAGACACCGCGTGCTGCGCGCGGCCCTCGGCGCCACCACCACCGTCAACTTCTTCACCTTCATCGCGTCGGCGCTGCTGGTGCTCTACGCCAGCCGCGAGCTGGGCCTGTCGGCGGGCGCCATCGGACTGGGCATGGGTGGCGGCGCCTTCGGCGGCCTGGCCGGCGCGGCCCTGGCCCCGCGGGTGACCCGAGCGATCGGCGTCGGCCGCGCCGCCATCATCGGCACCGCGCTCTTCCCGGCGCCGCTGGCACTGCTGGCGCTGGGCAGCGGCCCGACCTGGGCGAAGATCGCGTTGCTCGCCGCGGTCGAGTTCGTCTCCTCGGTCGGCGTCATGCTCATGGACATCAACCTCAACGCCCTGATCACCAAGGTCACGCCCGACGACGCCCGGGGGCGGACGGCCGGCGCGTACAGCACCATCAACTACGGCATCCGCCCCCTGGGTGCGCTGATCGGCGGCTGGCTGGGCACCACCATCGGACTGCGTCCCACCCTCGTCCTCGCCGGCCTTGCCGGCGTCTCCGCCGCCCTGTGGCTGATCCTGTCACCCGTCAGAGCCATCACCACGCTCAACGACGAGCCCTGATAACACGCACGGCCACGGGCCGAGCGCCCCTCCATCGAACGGCATCACTGATGCCTTGGTTGCCCACCGGCGGCCCCGTCACGCCGACCCGGCGCGGCGGGGCCGCCGCTTGGGGTTTCAGCGGCCCCGGGTGGCCCGGCCGATCTCCACCGGCAGCGCCGGCGCGCCGTCGACCGGTGCCGGGTCCTCCGGCGTGGCGGCGATCCCGCCGGCCGCGATCCGGTCCAGGGTCGCCAGGCCGGCCTCGTCCACCGTGCCGAAGACGGTGTAGTTGGGGCGCAGCGCAGAGTCGGACTGCACCAGGAAGAACTGGCTGCCGTTGGTGTCCGGGCCGGCGTTGGCCATCGCCAGGGTGCCCCGGGCGTAGAGCCGCCGGACCCCGGTCGGGTCGGTCGGTGCCGGCGGCAGGTTGGTGGGCAGTTCGTCGGCGTACCGGTAGCCGGGACCGCCCTCGCCGGTGCCGGACGGGTCGCCGCACTGCAACACCTTCAGCGTGGGGTACGCGGTGAGCCGGTGACATGGCGTCCGGTCGTAGAACTTGTGCCGGGCCAGGTGCAGGAAGCTCTGCACGGTGCATGGGGCCTGTTCACGGTCGAGGGTCAGCCCGATCGGGCCCTGGCTGGTCCGCAGGGTGACCCGGACGGTGCCGCGGTCGGGCGTGTGCCGGGGGTCCGGCGGCAGCGCCACCGGCCGGGCGGCCGGCTCGTCCGGCGTGGGCGTGTACGCGCAAGGGCCTTTCGTGGGCGCCGGCGAGGCTGCCGGTGCCGCGGTCGCGGCGGCGCCACCGGCGGCGACCAGCGCGGCGGACACCACCGCCACGCCCGCGAGGCGGGACAGCAACTGCGGGATGGCGTGCGGTCGGGTTTCGCTCGGCACGTGGTCCTCCCTGGACTTGTGACAGCAGAGAGACCGGAGTCTATGGAGCCGGTGACCCGATGTCGATGACTCGTTCTGTCGGCCCGTGCCGGCGCATCCCGTCAGAGTGGATGCCCGGCGGGGTTGGCCGTCCTTCGCGAGGCGTCCGGCGGGAACGGCCGCTCCCGGCGTGGGAGCGGCCGTTCCCGGTCGTCGCGGTCGACGGGCTTGCCGCCGACCGGTCAGCCGATGGAGAGTTCGTTCACCCAGTTCTGCCAGGCCTGCTCGACCTGGGCCGGGTCCTGGTCGGCGGCGAAGATGTGGTGGCCGAGGACCAGGACGTTGCCGCGCTCGGCGCCGGAGTGCAGGAACCGGTAGAGCGCGTCGCCGGTGCGAACGCCGAAGTAGGTCGGCAGGCCGGCGAGGTCGACGACCCCGTCGATCGGTGGCAGGCCGTCGACGGTGAGCTGGGCGCGCTGCCCCTCGGTGATCGGGCCGGTGATGCCGAATGCGACGGCCACCGCCGCGAAGGCCTGGTCCGGGGTGCCGGCCCCGGGGCGGAACGCGGCGACCGGGGCGCCGGTCCGGCCGGGGAAGTGGGTGAGGTAGGCGGCCAACGTGCCCAGGTACATGTCCCAGCCGGCCTGCATCGCCTCATACTCGGTCTCCCAGTTGTCGCCGAGGACGCCGCTCTGGACCAGCCGCAGCACCGTGGCGCCCTGGTCGCGGCCCTCGATCAGGTACTCGATGGCGTTGAAGGCGCCGTCCGGGCCGGACTCGGCGCGGATGGCGAACCGCTTCCCCGGCTCCCATGCGGTGACGGTCGCCTCGTCGGTGTGGCCGGCCATGGTGAGGCTGCTGCGACCGCCTTCGCGCGGCTCCACCTCGTTTCGGCCCATGAACCAGGAGTCGAGGCCCGGCCCGGTGGCGATCGCCTCCCACACCTGCTCGGGGGTGGTGGCCAGCTCGATGTCCTTCTGCAGTTCGAAGTGGTGTCCCATGATGCGGAGCCTTTCCGGTGATCGGTGTCGTCGAGAGTTCTGTCGAGTCGGTTACCCGACGCCTCGGCTGGGGCGGGGAGGTGGTGGGCCCGGGGTGGGTCAGTGGGCGGCCGCGCCGGCCCGGTGACGGAGCATCGGCAGCAGCGCGACGGCCACCACGACGTGCAGCACACAGAGCATCAGCCGGGTGTCCCCCGTGGCCTGCTCGATGAAGACCGGGATGAACGACGCCACCAGCACCGTCCCGGCCAGCCCGCTCCAGACTGCCCGGGCGTGCCGGGTGAACCGTTCGAGCAGCGTGAGGGCACCCCAGCCGAGCAGCCCGAAGACCAGGCTGAACACGGCGATCTCCGGCAAGATCAGCGGGTGTGCCTGGGTGGCGCCGGGGTCGGTGAGCGTGAAGTCCACGCCGGCCGCGCGGCCGACCAGGTAAAGGAGGCTGTTCGCGGCCACCGCGGCGGCCACCCCCAGGGCGCGCTGGCGGCGGCGGGACGTGCCGCTGACGGTACGGCTGGCCGGGCGGGTCCGGGCAATGATCGGGCTGGTCGTGGTGGTCATGTCAGGACTCCTCGGATTCGTTGCCGGTCGTGGGAGTGACGCTGGGGTGCAGGGCGAGCACCACGCGGTGCTCGCGGCCGCCGGGGGCGTTCTCGTCGTGGTACCTGCTGACCAGGGCGCTCACCGTGGCGGCCAGTTCCTCGGCGAAGGCGGCCCGGTCGCGGGCGGAGGCGAACCGGACGGTGGCGTCGACTGCGAACGTCGCCACCCGCTTCTTCGCCCGGTCCGCGCCGGTGATGAGCGCGCCGACGTCCTGCACGAGCCGGGCGGCGACCGCGAGCAGCCACCGCGCGGACAGCCGGTCCGGCGCGTCGGACGGGTTGGGCCGCACGGCCGCGAGGGCCGTCGGCGAGATCACGTACGACGCCGCGGTGGCCTGCATGACCCGTTCGGTGACGTTGCCCTTGCGGCGCTCCTCCACCAACTCGATAAGGCCGTGCTGCTCGAGCGCGCGGAGGTGGTAGTTGACCTTCTGCCGAGGCAGGCCGACCCGGGCGGCGAGCATCGTCGCCGAGGCCGGCTCGGCGAGCGCGGCCAGCAGCCGGGCCCGCATGGGGTCCAGCGACGCCTCGGCCGCCGCCGGGTCCTCGATCACTGCGATGTCGAACATGACCCCACCCTCCCACCGACAACTTTTCTTGTCAAGACAATCTGCCTTGTCGGTTGGCTCTGTGGTGCTACCGCCCTACGACGGGGTGCCTCCCGCACACCGGCCGCCGGGATAATGGACCCGCGACGCCGCAACACCGCCGGAGGTCGGGTTGGTCCAGGACGAGATCCGCCGACGCAATATCGGCACCCTGCTGCGACACGTTCACCTGTGCGGTTCGCTCTCCCGTGCGGCGCTGGGTGAGCGGATGGGGCTGAACCGCAGCACGATCATGGCGCTGACCGCGGAACTCACCGCCGCCGGTCTGGTCCGTGAGGAGCCGCCGACCGACACCGGGCGGGCGGGCCGGCCGTCGCTGGTGGTCCGCCCGGAGTCCACTCGGGTGTACGTGCTGGCGTTCGACGTCGCCGTGGACTGGCTCGTCGCCGCCCGGGTCGGACTGGGCGGCGTCATCCTGGACCGCCGGCGGGCCCCCCGTCCGCGTGCCGGAGCCGACCTCGACCGGGTGGTCGAGGTCCTCGCCTGGTTCGGTCGGCAACTGCACAAGGCGGCACCGCCGGCCTCGGTGTGCGTCGGGGTCAGCGCGTCGTACTGCGGGATGATCCGGCCGGGCGACGGCATGGTCCGCTTCGGACCCGACATGGGCTGGGTGGACCAGGCGTTCGGCACCGAACTCGGCCGCCAGCTGGGGCTCGGCCTGCCGGTGTCCGTGGGCAACGAGGCCCACCTCGGAGCGCTGGCCGAGCAGCAGCGCGGGGCGGGCGTCGGCTTCCGGAACCTGATCTACCTGCACGGGGACGTCGGCGTGGGCGGCGGGATCATCGTCGGTGGCAAGTTGCTGGATGGTGAGGGCGGGTACGGCTGCGAGCTCGGGCACATGGTGGTCAACCCGTACGACGGACGGCCCTGCGGCTGCGGCTCGCGCGGCTGCCTGGAGGCGGAGGTCGGCGAACGGGCCCTGCTCGACGCCGCCGGACGGCCCGCCGAACTGTTCGGCCGCGACGCCCTGCGCGCGGTGGTCGACGACGCCGGCCGCGGCGACCCGGTGGCCCGGGATGCGCTGCACCGCGTCGGCGACTGGCTCGGCATCGGGGTGGCGAACCTGATCAACCTGTTCAACCCCGGCATCGTGATCTTCGGCGGGATGCTGCGCGACGTGTATCCCGGCGCGGCCGAGCCGGTCCGCGCCCGCATCGCGGCCAACGTGCTGCCGGTCGCCAGGGAGCGGGTACGGCTGCGCACCTCGGCGCTCGGCGACGACGCCACCCTCGTCGGTGCCGCCGAACTCGGCTTCTCGGAACTGCTGACCGATCCACTGGGCACGCTCGCCCGCACGGCGACCGGGGGCTGGGCGTCGACATCCATCGCGAGCTCGGTGTCGCACTCCCGTGGCAGCATGACCGGCATGGCGACATCGAAGCAGCCGGTGACCGTCCCGACCGACGCCAGCGTCGATGACTTCCTGGCCGCGGTCCGCGACGAACGCCGGCGGGCCGACGCGGAACGCCTCTGCACGTTGCTGCGCGCAGTGACCGGCGAGCCCGCGGTGATGTGGGGCCCGAGCATCGTCGGCTTCGGCAGCTACCGCTACACCTACGACAGCGGACGCACGGGCGACTGGCCGCTGGTGGGTTTCTCGCCGCGCAAGCAGCAGCTCGTCGTCTACCTGGTGGGCGGGTTCGAGGAACGGCACGCGTCCGTGCTCGCCCGGCTCGGCCCGCACAAGACCGGAAAGGGATGCCTCTATCTCAAACGGCTCGACGACGTCGACGAGAGCGCGTTGCGTGAACTCGTCGACCGGACGGTGCGGGTGCACAAGGGCGTCGACCGGGCCAGCAGACACGGGCAGTAGTGAGGGGAAGGCTCTCCTCCCCCAGCACCGCGACCTTCGAGCGAGCCGTCGTCCCGCGCGGGCGAACCGGCGATGAGCTGTTTCCCGGCCGACCTTGACCGGGCTCGACGAGGCATGACCAGCCCCTGACGGCACGCCGAGAGCACGCCGACTGCCTGGAAACCCGGGTGGTCGGTGGGGCGACCACGGGCGGCTATCGCGGACTGTCCAGACACGATCCATCGATGCCTCAAGTAATGCTCAAATCCAGTTCACGCGACCCAACGCCGCCAATAGATGCACATACGCTCCCCTCGGCTCCAGCCCGCTCCGATCGCTTCGGATCCACAGGGAGGTTGCATCCCGAGATAGGCCCAAGGGCATCCAAAAGGTGCAATGGCACAACCGACTCCCGACGTGGGAGCGGTTCGAGATCGACGCGACCCCGGCGGGGAGACCTACCTCCCGATCCTTCTCACGACGGCGATCATCGTCGTCCCAGGCTCACCGCGCGCGAGCTCAGCACGACCGTTCTGGTTGGACCGGCCCGAGACGCAGCAGGGTCGGCCACCACTTCAACCACATGCCACAAGCAGAAGGAGGGGAGAATGCGACGTACCCAAGTGCGCATCGCACTTCTCGCGCTGCCCGCCCTGGTGGGGAGCGTCCTCATGGCGACCGCGCCCGCCGGCGCGGAGCCGACGGCGGGCTCGGGGCGTTCCCAGCTCGAGGACCCGGCACAGGTACGCCTCGTACACATCCAGATGGCCGGCGCTGACATGCTGGACAAGGTCGTCGCCGCCGGCTTCGACCTCGAGCACGGCCTCAAGCGCGTACCGAACGGCATCGAAGGCGAGGCGGTGGTGACCGCCGAGCAGATCGCCGAGCTCGAGGCGATGGGCGTCGAAATCCTCGGCGACGACGAGGGCTTCGCATGGAGCAACGAGGCCGACGGCGGCATCCAGGCCCGCCGCGCGCAGGCTGTCCAGCTGCTCAGCCACGAGGAGACGGTACGGATCGTCCGCGCCGACTGGTTCACCACGAAGGGCCAGGGTTTCCTCTACGTCGAGGCCCGGACCACCGCGGGGCAGCAGACGAACCCGATCGTCACGATGCAGCTCGAGAATGACTCGGGCGCGGACACGTCGTTCGGCTTCGCCCGGACGATGAGCCGGTTCGTCGACTCCGGGCAATACATGTTCCACCGGAACCTGTTCAAGCTCGACGCACGACCGAGCCAGATCCGGGTCACGAGCTCGACCGGCGGCGTCGCCACCGGCTACGTCTCCAACTGGCTGGAGGACGGCGCGCCGCCGCTGACGGCGAACCCGGCCTACAAGTGGGACTTTGTCGATGGCTACCGGACTCCGCAGCAGCTCTACAGCCGCGCCGAGGAGATCGCCCGCCAGTACCCGGACATCGCCGAGATCGTCTACCTGCCGAACAAGACGAACGGCTACCAGCGTAAGGCGCAGGCCACGATCGGCGGTACCGGGCAATCGGCGGTCGTCGTCAGCTCGGCGGCGTGGGGCCACGAGGGCGGCAACGACATCACTGTCGAGTTCGTGAACCGGCCGGAGGCGAACCTCCCGCTCACGGTCGAGGTGGCGGGCAAGGCGGTGCGGGTCCTTCTCGCCAAGGACGCCTCCGGTGCGCTGGCGAGCACGGCCGCCCAGGTGGCGACGGCGCTGCGGACCCAGTCCCAGGGCCTGATCGACCGGGCGCACCCGTACCGGACCAACGCGGGCACCGGCATCGTCGCCGCGACGTCCGGCCCGGTCGCGCTGACCGACTTCCTCAACGAGAAGCGCGCCGGCGCACCGGAGGGCGAGGTGCCGCGCGGTCCGGCCACGATCCCCGTCCTGCGGATCGGCAAGCACCGCGACGGCAGGAACCCGGGTGTCCTGATCCAGGCGCAGGACCACGCCCGTGAGTGGGTGCCGGCGACGACCTCGCTGGAGTCTGCCGAGCGCCTGGTGCACAACTACAAGTCGGACTGGGAGACGAAGAAGATCGTCGACAACACCGACGTCTTCTTCATCCTGTCGAACAACCCCGACGGAGCGAACTACAGCTTCTACAACTTCGCCTCGCAGCGTCGGAACATGACGAACCACTGCGCGGACGACAACGCCGATCCGGCCCGGCGCAACTCCTGGGGCGTCGACCTGAACCGGAACTACCGGGTCGGGTCGGGCCACGACGGCTACTCGGGCGGGTCGACCAGCTGCGTCAGCGACACCTACCAGGGACCGGAGAAGCTGTCCGAGCCCGAGTCGAAGAACATCATCTGGCTGGTCGAGAAGTACCGGAACATCAAGTTCATGATGTCGGTGCACTCCAACGGCGGCCAGCTGTTCTGGCAGCCGGGCGCCTACATCGCGGACGGGCGGATCACCACGCCGCGCCCGCCGCTGGGTGACGAGGCGTTCTACTGGCAGTCGGCCGCCCGGATCCTGTCGCAGGTCAAGGCGCACCGGCAGACCGTCGTCACGCCGGAGAACGTCGGCGGCTCGTCGGACGTCCTCTACTCCTCCGCCGGCAACGTGCGCGAGGACCTGTACCACAACTACGGGATCTACGCCTTCGGCTGGGAGGTCGGCGGCTCGATCTACAACCCGGCCACCGGCAACTGGCAGGGCGGCTCGTTCCAGCCGGCCTGGGTGGGCAACCCGGAGCTCGTCAGCGGCCACGCCGAGACGATGGAGTACGCCAACGGGATCATGGAAATGTTCCGGGTCGCGGCGGATTGGGGCCAGGACAACAAGAAGCCGACGTCCAAGCTCGTCCCCGGCGGCGGGAAGTACTCCGGGCCCGTCGACGTGCGCTTCGAGACGAGCGAGCCGGCCACCATCTACTACACGACGGACGGCAGCCGGCCCACCCTCGAGTCGCCCCGCTACGCAGCGACCGAGTTCCGTGAGCCGGGGCAGGTGTTCCACGTGACCGAGACCACGACGTTCAAGTGGTTCTCGGTCGACTCCGCCGGCAACATCGAGCAGAACTACGACCCGACCAACAACGACACGCGCAACAACTACCGCACGGCGACGATCACGGTCGCCAAGTAGTAGTCCCGCGCCACGCCCATCCGGTGATCATTGCCTCGTCAGTGCGGTTCCGTCCGCACTGACGAGGCAATGCCGTGCATGCTCAACCCGGCTGGTGCGGTGGCAATTCCAGCATGAGTTGAGGAAAGCGCTCGGGCCGCCCGGGCGGAAGCGCTGGGTGCCGCGACCGCGGGTTGGCAGGAAAGCTCCGAACGCCTCCGCAACCGCTACGCTCCCCGGGTGTCACCGTTGCTGATCGGTACGTGCGCGACCCTGTGCGGCGTGGCTGGCCTGCTACTGCCACGGGCCGCGTATCGCTTCGCCGTACCGTCCGGTGAACCGCTTCAAGACACCTGTGTCGACTGCGGCGCCTCGCTGCACCCGGGCGTCGACGACTGGCTGTCGGTTCGGTCGACCTGTGCCACCTGCGGGGCCCGGTTGGGGCCCGCGGCGTGGGCGACCGGCGTGGCAGCTGGGCTCGCTGGCGGGCTGGTCGGCGCCGCGCTGGGCCCGGTAGCCGTCCTGCCGCTCTTTCTCGCCGTCACGGTGCTCGGGGTGCTGCTCGCCGCGATCGACATCGCCTGTCGTCGTCTTCCCGACACCCTGGTGCTGCCAGCCTTGGCGGTGACACCGGTCCTGTTCGCCGTCGTCGCCGCCGTGACCGCACAGTGGAGCGACTGGCTTCGCGCGCTGCTGGCCTGCCTGGCCTCCGGTGTGGTCTTCATCGGGATGGCACTGCTGCCCGGTGGCGGCTACGGAATGGGCGACGCGAAGGTAGCCGCCCTGCTCGGCTGGTATTTCGGCTGGCTCGGCTGGCAGGCCGTGCTGCTCGGCGCGCTGCTGCCGTGGCTGCTGAACGCGCCCCTGCTGCTGGCCCTGCTGGCCTCCGGTCGGGTGGGCTGGAAGAGCCATCTGCCGTTCGGCCCGGCCCTGCTGGCTGGTGGGCTGCTGGCCGTTTGCGTGGTGGCCTGGTAGCCGACCGGTGGCCGGCTCGATCTGGCCGGGAGGCGTCCCCCTCCGGCCGTCGCGAGGAATACAGCTGACCTGACCCCAGCATGGCCGACCGGCCCGGCCGGGCCGGTCGGAGGTCGCAAGCCGGCCGGGCCCGGGCCGGCGCGGCCCGCTTCGCGCACTGCCCGACCCCTCGCTTGTAGGTTCTCCGCGCTTCGTCCGGAGGCGTCCATCGCATGCGCGACCTCGGGCGACTGTCCGCGCCCGGCCGCCGGCGGCTGTCCGTGTCCCGGCTCGTTGCTGTCGGCGCTGGTGTCGGCGCCGCCCTGGGTGAGAGAGTGAGCGCGTGGGGCTGAACAAGGAGACTGCGGCGCAGCTCGCCGAGGCTCGCCTGGCGGAATGGCGCCGCAACGGCTATGACGAGTGGCGCGCGATGCTCGACGACAAGGAGACGCGCCTGGTCGTGGGCGAGGACGGCCGACGGTACGCCGTGGTCAGCTACGCCATTGACGACGGTGCGGGGCGGGTCCGGATGTCAGTCCTCGTGGACGATGGCGGCTGGTCGGCGTTGGTCCCGCTGGTGCGAGACGAGATCATGAGCTCGGACGGCACCTTCATCACGTGACCTCTTCGTCCCAAAAGAATGATCAGTCGTCTCGTCGCGCACGGCGGCGCGGTGCAGGTTCGTGCCGACGTGTAGCGCGTATGGGTTAGCGGCTATCGACCGGTATGGCGTCCTGCGGGGTTGCCAGATGATCCACCGCCAGCTGATCCGATGCCGCCCACCGTCGCGTTTGGCACGCCCGGCCCGGTGCCGCTGCCAGCCAGGCATGCATGACAACGCCGCTGGTCGGCCTCTGACCGCCTAGTACGGCAGCCGCCAATTGCTAGCTGACCAGGGCGTAGTCGCGATTCAGTCGGGTGCGTTGGTGGAACCAGCGGGCGCGGGCTTGGTGACGG